>JAEWEI010000196.1 GCA_023389545.1 Actinomycetes bacterium
CCTGGGCGAGCAGGATCTTGGTGATCATCGCGACGGGGTAGACCATCGCGTACCCGACGTTCGGCGCCTCGTCTCCCGAGTCCTCGAGCGCGTAGCCGAGCACCGCGGGCTGGGTCTGCTGCGCCGATACCATCCCGGTGAGCTGGCCGAACGGGATGCGCAGCAGCCGGTAGCCGACCACGAGCGTGAGCATCGGGACGACGATCGAGATGACCGCGCCGATGAGCAGCAGCGTCCACCCGGAGTTCGCGGCGAACATCGTGCGGAACGTGTAGCCCGAGCCCAGCCCCACGGCCGCCAGGAACAGCATCAGACCCATCTGACGCAGCGTGAGGTTGGCGCTGTACGGGATGGTCCACACGATGGGCCCGGTGCGGCGCAGGGCCCCGAGCACCAGGCCGACGATGAGCGGGCCCGCCGCGGAGCCCAGCTCGAACGTCAGGCCGCCGGGCAGCGGCACCGTGATGGCGCCCAGCAGCAGGCCCAGCGACATGCCCAGGCCGAACGTGAGCAGGTCGATCTCGGAGAGGTGTTTGTACGAGTCGCCGAGCCGTTCGGTCACGGCCTTCATGCGCGCCCGTCCGGCGACGACGCGCACCCGGTCGCCGAGCTCGAGCACGGTGTCGCCCGTCGCTGTCACGTCGACGTCGCCGCGCCGCACCCGCGTCACGATCGCGTCGTAGTCCTCGGGCAGGCGCAGGTCGCGCAGCCGGCGGCCGACGACGTCGGGGCGGGAGACGAAGATGCGCCGGAAGTCGTAGCGGCTGCGGTCGAGCGCGGGGCGCCGTGGGTCGCGCTCACCCATCGCGGTGACGGCCGTCTCGACGTTCCCGGGCTCACCCACGACCGAGACGAGGTCGCCCTCACGCAGCCGCACGTCGCCCTCGGCGAGCATCGTCTCCCCGCCGCGCTGGATGCGGCTCAACACCACGGGGGCCCCGAGCTCGCGCTGCAGGTCCCGCACCGTCCGGTCGATCACGGCGGGCGCCGTCACCCGGACCGTGACCGACGCGATCTCCTCCTGCACAAGGTGCAGCGACGCGAGCCGGCCCGCCTCCTTGCGGTAGTCGACCCGGAAGAGGCGACGCGCGATCGCGATGGCGATGATCGGCCCGAGCACCCCCATGGGGTAGGCGATCGAGTACCCGACCGTCGGCTCGGTCGCTGCCGCCTCGCCCGAGCCGCGCACCGCCTCGATGACCCCGGCCAGCGCGGGCGTGTTGGTCGTGGCCCCGGCGAAGAACCCGGCCGCGACCGTGGGCTTGAGGTCGAAGACCCCTGCGGCGAGGAAGACGAGCAGCGCCGCGAACGAGAGGACCACGACCACGAGCGCGTTGTCCCGCAGGCCCTTGCGGTTGAAGGACGCGAAGAAGCTCGCGCCGCTCGAGAGCCCGATCGTGTAGACGAAGATCGCCAGGCCGAGGGTCCGGGCGAACTCCGGGATCACCAGGTCGGGGCTCTGGGCCCCGATCACCAGCCCGACGAACAGCACGGCCGCCACGCCCAAGCTCGCACCCCGCACATGCACGCGGCCCACTGCGAACCCGAGAGCGGCGGTCACGAACAGCAGCAGCACCGGGTTCTCAGTGAGGAGCGCGACCATGCCCAGGTCCTCTATCCGCGAGTGGGGCCCCACAGCGCTGCGGGGAGGCGAGGTTCCAGCCGGGCACAAGAGTGCCGCCCCACGGGCTCCCGCGCCCGGGCCTTGAGTCCCTCCGGCCGCGGACAGGTGACGATGGGCGGTCGGGCTGTCACGCGCGACAGCCGGGACGCCCGACCGCCGTCCATCCAGCGATCGGGCGCCCCGGCGTGCCAGCGGCTCAGCAGGTCGAGTTGGTCTGCGTCAGCAGCCCCAGCCGCCAGGGCAGGGCGTTGTACTCGCCCGACGCGTTCGGATCGAGCCCCTGGTAGAGGTACCGCAGGTTGCACGCGCTGATCTCCATGGTCTGGTCCGTGCCGGAGCGCAGCATCTCGCCGTGGCTGATGTCCCGGGTCCAGGCCCCGGACGGGAACGTGACGTTGTTGGCCCGGGCGAACGGGTTGGCCTCGGTGTCGGCCAACGCCTTCCAGGAGCCGGTGATCGACGGGGCGGTCCAGGATCGGAAGTACCGCTTGCCGTCCGTCCCGATGGCCTCGTGGACCATGAGCCAGCTGTTCTGCCCGGCGATCTTGTAGATGTTCGCGGCCTCGAACAGGCGGAAGCGATCGGAGTCCTGCATCGCGATGACGGTGTTGGCGAAGCCGTTCGGGAAGTTCGCGACAGTCGTCTCCGAGCGGTACAGGTGCCCGTTGTCGTCAGAGGAGAACAGATAGCACTTCGCCGTGTCGCACACCGTCCAGAAATCGACCCAGTACCCGTCGCCGATGTTGTCGCGGATGATCTGCGGCTGCGAGGAGTAGAAGTTCTTCGGGGCCGACCAGGACGCGGGGTTGGAGATATCCGTGGTGGTCGAGTACGAGCCGCCCGCGCCGGTCTGGTAGACGAGGTACCACTGATTCTGCGGGGCGAACCAGAACACCTGCGGCGCCGCGCGGTACCCGGCGCCGATTCCGGACCGGTCGAGGTAGTACGGCGTCGCGGAGGACGCCTGCGACCAGTCCGTGAAGCTCGTGTACATCATGTTGTACCCATTGGCCCAGACCGTGGCGAAGACGTGCCACTTGCCATTGGCGTACACGACTGTCGGGTCCTTGACCGAGGTGGCGGCGTGCTGGCTGTCCGGCTTGGGGCTGATGAGCGCCCCACTGGAGGACCAGCGGAAGCTCGACGGGAGCGTCCCCGTGGGCGCCGTGGTGGGCGGAGCCGTTGGGTTGGTGGTGGTCGGCGGGGGAGTGGGAGTGACGCTGCCGGTGCAGGGGCTCCCGTTGAGGCTGAAGCTCGTCGGGTTGGCGTTGGTCCCGCTGAACCCGCCGTTGAAGCCGAACTCCACCGAGCCGCCCGCGGGGATCCGCGGGTTGTAGTCGACGTTGCGCGCTGTCACCTGGTTGCCGCTCTGGGTCACCGTCGCGCTCCAGGCCTGCTGCACCGTCTGGTTGCCGGGGAACGCCCAGGTCACAGTCCAGCCGTTGATTGCCGCGGCTCCGTGGTTGGTGACCTTGACGTTGGCGGTGAAGCCGCTGGGCCACTGGCTGGGCGCCGAGTAGGTGACGGTGCAGCCGGCGCCCGTCACCGGCGGGGTGCTCGTGGTCGGGGTCGGCCCGGGCGTCGTGGGCGTCGGGGTCGGCGTCGCGGCGTTGAGGGCGTTCAGCGTCGAGGTGTACGCGGCCTTCTTGTTGCCGGAGGAGTCGAAGAGCAGCGGGTTGGCGCCGGTGCGCCACGAGTCGCTGTCACGCACGCCCCACACGGTGATGCCGGTGCACCGGGACACCGCCAGGCAGGCGCGGGTCACGGTCTGGTAGATGTTCGCCTGGTTGCCGCCTTGCTCGATGTCGAGCTCGGTGATCTGCACGTCCACGCCGAGGTCGGCGAACCGCTGGAGGTTGGCCTGGTAGTCGCCAGGGATCGTGGTCCCGAGGTGGCTCTGGAAGCCGACGCAGTCGATGGGCACGCCGCGGGCCTTGAAGTCGCGGACCATGTTGTAGATGCCCGTGGACTTCGCGTTGACGCCGTCGGTGTTGTAGTCGTTGTAGCAGAGCTTGGCGCCCGGGTCGGCGGCGCGGGCGGCGCGGAATGCGGCCTCGATCCAGTCGTTGCCGGTGCGCTGCAGGTTGGAGTCGCGGCGGCCGCCGGAGCCGCCGTCGGCGAACGCCTCGTTGACCACGTCCCACGAGTGGATCTTGCCGCGGTAGTACGTGGCCACCTGCGTGATGTGGTTGAGCATCGCGTTGCGCAGCGCCGTCCCGGACATGTTCTGCATCCAGCCCGGTTGCTGCTGGTGCCAGGCCAGGGCATGGCCCCGCACCTGCTTGCCGTTCTGCCGCGCCCAGTTCACGATCCGGTCGCCGTTGGTGAAGTTGAACTGGTTCTGCGACGGCTCCGTCGCGTCCATCTTCATCTCGTTCTCGGCCGTGATCATGTTGAACTCGCGGTTGGCGATCGTCGTGTAAGTGGTGTCATTCATCCGGCCTGCCGCGATCGCGGCGCCGAAGTAGCGGCCGCTCTGGGCGGCGGCCTCGCCGAGAGTCGACGCGGCCGCGTGGGCGGAAAGAGCCGCTGAGACGCCTGCGAGCGCGAGGGCGGCGGACAGCGTGGCGGCGGCGAGTGCCCGTCGTCTCCGTTGCGGTGTGCTGGTCATGAGGAACCTCTCTTCTGGCCTGGCGTCGTTGACAGGGCGGACGGGGCGGATGCCCGACGATGGGCTCGTGACTGTGTGAGCGCTCACATTCGCAGCGGGGCGGGGGCCGGTCCAGATGCGAAACGATTCCGTCGGGAGGGCGCGCGACGCTCGCCGGCGGCGGGTTCTCGCCAGTCAGCCGCTCGAGGCGCGCACCACCAGGCGCACCGGCGCCGTCAACCGCACCGGCTCCCCGTCCTCGCCCGCAATCCGGCGCTCGATCACCGACACCGCGTGCTGGACGATCCAGTCCCGGCTGACGTCGACCGAGGAGAGCCCGGGCGTCGCGAACTCGCTCATCCGCAGATCGTCGAAGCCCACCACCGCCACGTCCTCGGGCACGCGCAGGCCCGCGCCGTGCAGCGCGGCCAGGACGCCATGCGCGATCTCGTCGGTGATCGCGAACACCGCGTCGAACTGGAGCCCCTCGGCCAGGGCGTCGGCCACCGCGCGCCGGGCGTCGGCGGCCGCATATCGCGCCCCTCCCAGCAGCAGGCGCTCATCCGGGACCACGCCGGCCTCATCGTGAGCGGCGCGCCAGCCCCGGGTCCGCAGCCCCGACATCGAGTCCCGTGCCGGCACGCCGTCGTCCCGTCCCGCTGCGACGCCGCCGGCGACGGCCACCCTCCGGGCGCCGCGGTCCAGCAGATGCCGCACGGCCAGGCGCGCGCCCTCGACGTTCGCGATGCACACGTGGTCGAAGCGGGGCGGCACAGCCTGCTCGCCCAGCAGCAGCAGCGGTTGCGCGCTGCGCAGGGCGTCGACCTCCTCGTAGGCGAGGCCCACGGCGCTGAGGATGACCCCGTCGTACTGCCCCAGCCGCGCCTGCGACAACGCGGACAGCTCGCCCTCGCGGCTGGCGCCGGACTGCGTGACGACCAGGTGCCGGCCATGACGGCCGAACTCCGCCGCGAAGCCCGCCGCCAACTCGGCAAAGTACGCGTGGTCGAAGCTCGGCACGATCAGCGCCACGGTGTCGACGCGGCCGGCGCGCAGCCGGCGCGCGGTGAGGTTGACCTCGTAGCCCAATTCGTCGACAGCCGTCAGGACCCGCAGTCGCGTCTCGTCGCCCACGCGCGAACGGCTGTTCAACACGTTCGACACGGTCATGGTGGAGACGCCGGCGAGCCGCGCCACGTCGCTCATCGTGGCCATGCGCCGCCTGCGCGTGTCCACCGGCGGTTCCACCGGGCGCCTCCTCAGGTCCGGGCGCCCAGGGAGGCGCCCCCTCGGTGGGCCACTGTGGCAGCCGTGACGTGATCTTCACCAGGGGCGTCCTGGCGCGCCTTCGCGCAACGCGACATCCGTGTCGGTAGACAAGCGCGCGACGAAGGAGCCGCCATGAGCCAGGTCGAGCAGCACGTGCCGATCCCCCTGCCCGATGGGACGACGCTGCGCGCCACGGTCCACCACCCGAGCGCGCAGCCGGCGCCCGTGGTGCTGGCGCTCACCCCGTACCCCGTGGACGCCGCCCGGCAGGAGATGGGCGAGTCGGAGCTCGTGGCGCGGGGGCTCGCGGTCGTCGTCGTGTCGCTGCGCGGCGCCGGCGCGTCGGAGGGGGTGTTCGTTCCGTGGCGCGGGCACGTCGAGGACGCGCACGCGGTGGTCGACTGGTGCGCTCGGCAGCCGTGGTCCACCGGGTCCGTGGTCGGCTGGGGGCGCTCCTACCTGGCGCAGACCCAGCTGTACCTGGCGTCCACCGGCCACCCGGCGCTGCGCGCGATGCACCTGGCGGTGTGCCCGGGCGACCCTGTCGGGGTCATCTACCGGGGTGGCGCGGTGGTGCTGGGATCAGCCCTCAACTGGGCGACGGCCATGACGCGCGGGGAGCTGGCGCGCGCCGCGGCCCGCGGCGAGGACGTGGCCGCCGATCTCGATGAGTGGGAGGCGCTCGCGGCCGATCCCGACGCCGCCGCCCGCACGGCGCCGCTCGCGGACCTCCCGCTGCTGCGGCGGCGTTTCCCCGCGTGGCGCGACTGGATGACCCACCCGGCGGGAGACCCGTGGTGGCAGCAGTGGGCGCTGCCTCCCCAGCCCGCTGTGCCGACGCTGTTCGTTGCCGGCTGGCATGACCTCTTCCGGGACCTCACGCTCAAGCAGTTCGCGACGGCGCGGCATCCCGCGTCGCGGCTGGTCGTCGGGCCGTGGGGCCACGGCGTCCCCGGCCAGGCCATCGGCGAGGCCGACTACGGGCGCGCGGCCGCGCGGGGCGCCGAGCAGCTCGGGGCGGAGGGCGTCGACTTCCTGGTGGCGCATGCGACTGGGCAGCCCGCCGACGACGCCGCTCCCCGCGTGCGCGTCTTCGTGATGGGGGAGAACGCCTGGCGGGACCTGGACGCGTGGCCTCCGCCCGCCACGGTGTCGACGCCATGGCATCTGGCCCCCGGCGGCCTGCTCGCTCCCGAGGCCGTGGGCGGACGCGCCGAGCCGTCCACCTTCGTCTTCGACCCCTGCGATCCCGTGCCGACGGTCGGCGGCCCCAACCTGTTCGCCCGAGGCGACGCCGCCCGGGGGACCGGTCCGTGGGACCAGCGCCCCCTCGACCACCGGGCCGATGTGCTGCGCTTCGCCTCCCCACCGCTCGGCGAGGACATGACGGCGATCGGCGACGTGGCCGTGTGCCTGTGGGCCGCGACCGACGCGCTCGACACCGACTGGACGGCGAAGCTCGTCGACGTCCACCCGGACGGCACAGCCCTCGCTGTGCTCGACGGGATCGCCCGCGTGCGGGAGGCGCTCGGGGAGCTGGCGCCCCCTGGCGAGCCGCGCGAGGTCACCGTGGAACTCGGAGCCACCGCGCACACGTTCCTCGCGGGCCATCGCCTGCGCCTGGACGTCTCGAGCTCCAACTTCCCCCGGTTCGACCCCAACCCCGGGACGGGCGCCGGTGCGGGGGTGACCGACCGGTCGCAGTTCCGGGTGGCGCGCCAGCAGATATTCCACGACAACCGGCGACCGTCGCGGCTCATCCTTCCCGTCGTGGGGTGACCTGCCTCTGCCGCCCCACCTGCGGCCCGACGTCGGTTCTCAGGTCCGGCGCATGCGTTCCTCACGAGTTCTCCAGCCCCGGAGCGGCACGACGTGAGGCTCGTTGACACCCTTCGTCACGGATCGCTACGTTCTGGGCGCGCCGACAGGCGGAGACGCGAAGGGGGCTCGCGTACGGCCTTCCCGTTTGTCGTCCAGTCGTCGCTCTCACATTTCTCTCGATGACGACTGGAATGAGGCAGGAATGACACGCAAACGCACTCTCCTCACCTCGGCCCTCGCGGCGGTCCTTGTGCTGACCCCCGCGTCGGCAGCCCTCGCGTGGACGAACTCGAGCGCGATCTCGTGCACCACGTCGACTGGGTGGCAGATCCACATCAAGGCGTCGACCTCCGGCTACCGGTACGACACGGTGGTCAAGAACGGGGTGGCGACCACCTTCATCCTCGGCAACGGCGGGGGGACTGTCGTCAACAAGACGGGCAAGTCGCTCGCCGACAAGGTGTCGGTGTCGGCGGGGTCGGTCTCCTCCGCGTCGCGCTACTGCGGCACCACCTGAACACCAGCTCCAGACGTCGTGCTGGGGCCGTCCGCGGCCCCAGCACGCGAAGAAGGGTGGGGACGTGCGAGCTCGATGCCAGCGCGGCGGCACAACCGCGTCACGTGCCGTCGCGGCGGGGTTCGCCCTGCTGCTGACGGCGCTGGGCGCGACGGGGTGCGCGGCGTCCGACGGCGGCTCGGGCGGCGGCGGGCAGCCAGAGGAATGGGCGGAGCCCGCGTGGTTCGCCGAGCAGGCGCGCGAGGGCGAGGAGGCGCAGGCCGCCTTGCAGGCGTGCATGGACGGCCGCGGGTGGTCGGTGCCGATCACCAAGCGCGGGGGGACGCCCACGGGGTTCACCGACCAGGACGAGGCCGCGGCCTTCATGGAGGACTCGACGACATGCCTGGCGGACCTCGGGATGGAGCTCCCGACGGTGGGCGACGCCGAGGCGCGGGAGATCTACGGGTACCAGCTCGACACGCTCGCGTGCCTGCGCCACCTGGAGATCGACCTGCCGGACGCCCCCTCGCAGGACGTGTACGTCGAGACGGCTGTGCGCTTCTTCGCGGGGGACGAGTCGGCCGACTACTGGGAGCCATATGACGACCTCTGGTCGCTCGCGGAGCACGGCGAGATCGACGCCGACACGGTCGCGGCGGCCGAGGCGACGTGCCCGCAGTACTGGGTTCACTGATGGGTCTGGACCCGCTGACGCGGCGGTGGCCGGGGGTGGCCTGGGCCACGGCGATCGTGGTCGCGGGCGCGGCCGGCTGGGCGGCCGGCCGCGCGACCTTCGTGCCCCCGCAAGCCGAGCCGGTCGCCGCTGTGGTGCAGGTGTACACCGTGGCGGAGGACACCGTCGGATCGTCGCTCGCGCTGACCGCCGTCGCGCAGTGGCGCTCGACGCCATTGGTGGGCGGCGACGTCACCGGCAAGGTCACCAGCCTGGCGCTCGCGCCTGGGGCAGTGGTCGACCAGGGGGACGTGCTGCTCACCGTCGACCTGCGGCCAGTGACCGTCGCAGCCGGCGAGGTGCCCGCCTTCCGTGCGCTCGACTCCACCGTGGAGGGCCCCGACGTGGCCCAGCTCCAGCAGATGCTCATCGCGCAGGGCCACCTGGCGGGGACCGCGGACGGCAGGTTCCGGGCGTCGACCACGCGGGCCGTGCGGGCGTGGCAGAAGGCCCTCGGGGCGCCGGTCACCGGGTCGGTGCCGCTCGGCGATGTGGTGTTCGTGCCCGATCTGCCCGCGAGGATCACGTTCGAGGACGAGGTGAAGGTCGGCGCCCTGCTCTCACCGGGTGACGCGGTGCTCCGCGCCGTCGAGCCGGCGCCGGCGTTCACCCTCCAGGTGAGCCCCGATCAGCGGTCGGTGGTCCCGGAGGTCGGCGACCCGGTGCGGATCGCCCTCGGCGACGCCACAGTGGACGCGGTGGTCGCCTCCTCGCTCACGACAGAGGACGGGGCGCTGGTCTTCACGTTGACCGCGCCCGACGGCGGGCCGGTGTGCCCGGCGCCCTGTGACGCGGTCCCGTTCGACGCGCAGGAGCACCGGGCGCCCGCGACGGTGCTGCTCACGCCGGAGGTGACGGGCCCGGCGGTGCCGCTGTCCGCGCTGGCGACCGCCGCCGGCGGCGAGGTGTACGTGGTGCTCGCCGACGGCTCCCGGGCCCCCGTGACCGTCCGCGCGCAGGACGGCTCGCGCGCAGTGGTCGACGGGGTCGCTGTGGGCGCCTCGGTGCGGCTGTTCTCCGAGGGGGCAGCGGACGTGGACGACTCGGCGTCATCACCATGACCGCCCTGGGCGCCGGCGGCCTCACGTTCGGCTATCGCAGCGGCCAGCCCGTCTTCCAGGGCCTCGACCTCGACCTGCCGCCCGGCGCCGTGACCACGCTGACCGGCCCGTCCGGGTCGGGGAAGTCCACCCTGCTGTACGTGCTGGCCCTGCTGCTGCGCCCCACCTCGGGGCAGGTGCTGTGGGGCGGGGTCCGGTCCGACGCGCTGCCCGACGGCGTGCGGGCACGGTTGCGGGCCGCGCACTCGGGCTTCGTGTTCCAGGACGCGATGCTCGACCCGGCGCGCACGGTGCTCGACAACGTCCTCGAGGCCGCGCTCTACGCGGGCATGGGGCTCGCCGACGCCCGCGACCGCGCACGCGCGTTGCTGGACGACCTCGGGGTGGGGCACCGCATCGACCACCGCCCGGGCGAGGTGTCGGGTGGCCAAGCCCAGCGGGTCGCGTTGTGCAGGGCGCTCGTGACGGACCCGACGGTGGTCTTCGGCGACGAGCCCACGGGCAACCTCGACGACGAGTCGGCCGAGCTCGTCTGGTCGACGCTCGCCGCCCGGGCCCACGCCGGGGCGACGGTGGTGGTCGCGACGCACGACACGCGCCTCGCGGCCCGCGCCGACCAGCAGGTGCGCCTCACATGACGGCCACCCGGCATGCGGTGCGCGCGCCGGCCCACCTCGGTCGCCCCCGCGGGCGCCTCGTCCTGCGGGACGCGGTGCTCGGGGCGTTCGCGCAGCCGGTCGCCACTGCCACGGCTGCCCTGGTCGTCGCGGCGGTGTGCCTTGTCGTGCTGCTCACCACCGGCCGCGCGGCCGCGACGGAGCGCGAGGTCATCGCGTCCATCGACTCGATCGGCGCCCGGCTCGTCACCGTCACCGACAGCGGAGGGACCGCCGGCATCGCACCATCAGCGGTGGCGGACGTCGCGGCGCTCGCGGGCGTCGAGTGGGCCTTCGGGCTGGGCCCGGCCACCGACGCGCACAATGCCGACCTTCCCGCCGTTGGCATCGGCGTCCCGATGCGCGCCCTGGTGGGCGACCTCCCGCCGGCGGTCGAGCTCCTGGCCGGCAGGGGCGCGACGAGCCCCGGCGAGGCCGTGGTGGGCGCGGAGGCGCTCACGCGGCTGCGGATGGGCGACGCGGTGGGGACGGCCTCCGACGGCGCGCTGAGAGTGGGCGTCGTCGGGCAGATGAGCGCCGGGGGAGCCCTCGCGTTCCTCGACGGCCTCATCCTGTACCGCCCGGCCACGAACGACCCCGCCACCGCGCGACACCTGCCCGTGCGGTACCTCTACGTGCTCGTCGAGGACGCCGCGGCCGCGACGTCTGTCGCCGATGCGGTCACGGCTGTGCTGCGCGCGCAGGATCCGGGCGGGGTGGAGGTCAGCACGTCCGAGGGCGTGCTGCGGTTGCGGGATGTCGTCGCGGGCAGCCTCGGCGCGGGCTCACGCCAGCTCATGGCCGGGGTGCTGGGCGGAGGCCTCCTCCTCGTCACGATCACGATGCTGGGAGCCGTCGCAGGGCGACGCAGGGACTTCGGTCGGCGCCGGGCGCTCGGTGCGAGCCGGAGCGCGATCGTCGTCCTCGTCCTGGCGCAGACAGCCGTCGCGTCGACCGCGGGCGCCGCCCTCGGGACGGGCGTGGGGCTGGCCGCCGTCAGGCTCCTCACCGGCAGCCTCCCATCGGCCGGCTTCACGGCCGGGGTCGCGACGCTCGCCGTGCTGGTCGCGCTCCTTGGGTCGCTGCCGCCAGCGCTCGCCGCGGCGTCGCGTGACCCGGTGCGCATCCTGCGGGTGCCCTGACGCCGGGCCATCAGCCGCGCTCCGGCGCTCCGCTTGCTGCGGTCAGCCGTCAGCCGTCAGCCGTCAGTGCAGGTCGAGCACGAAGTACGGGCCCACCTCGTCGTGCTCAATGCGCCCAGTCCCGGTCAAGCCCGCGAGGTCGCCCGTCCCCGAGCCCGGCACCACGTGCGCGAACGAGGTCGAGCTGTCCAGCTCGAGGCCGCCGTGGTGCACGGTGAACGACCCCCTCCTGCCGTCGTCCAGCACCCCGTCGATGCGCTCGGCGGCGAGGTAGCCGCGGCTGCCCTCGTCCTCGCCCGAGGAGATGAAGTGCGCGACGCTCGTGCCGACGATGCCGGACGTGTACGTCTTGCGCATGAGGACGGCGCCGAGCCAGTCGCCGTCGATCCCCGCGAGTGACGCGGCCTCCCAGCCGTCCACCTCGAACCGGGCGACGACGGTGCCGACGGTGGGGGCGAGGCTCGCGAGGCCGTCGAGCATCATCCGCCAGTTCGCGGCGGCGTGCTGGGCTCCCGCCTCGTCGCGGTTGCCGTCCTGGATCACCGTGACACGGCTGCCGCGGTCCTCCGGCACGATCTCGTAGGTGACCGTCTGGTGGTTGGCGGGCACATCCGGCAGGCCGGAGGACGGGCTGAAGAAGTCCGTGACGAGCAGCCGTGGCCGATCGACCTCCAGCACGGCGCCCCAGTCCTCGTACTGCTTGCCCTGCCATTCGCCCCGGTAGCGGATCGGGCTGCCGATCTGCCAGTCGGTGGTGAGCTCGGTCCCGAAGAAGTACTGGCGGACGAGCTCCGGGTCGGTCAGAGCCCGCCACACCGCCTCGGGTGTCGCGTTGATGTGGGTGTCCGCACGCGCCTCGTACATGGCTCGTCGCCTCCTGCCGTGGGGCCGCCGACTCTCATCGTGACCCCGGCGCGGACGGCCGTCGAGCCAGGGGGGGGCGCGGGCCCCGGGATGCCGGGCGCCCCGGCTCAGCGCGCCTTGACGGACCGGCGCCCCGACCAGCGCCAACGCTGCCGCGCGACGTCCCGCATCGTCGTCGACAGCGGCTCGCGACCCGGTCGAGGACCCTGCCGGCGCACGTCGGATTCCCCGTGAGTCTCCCGGTTTCACCGCGTTTATCGGCCCTCTGTTCACCCGGCTGCGCGCCCCTGGACATTTGACCAGCGCCGCACGCGCAGGCACACTTGTACTCGACAGTGCGCATCGCCTGCCCCCTGCGCGGTGCGCACTGTTCTTAGTGCGGGCTCGGGCGGGTGACTGAGAAGCCACCCGCCCGAGGACCCGCGACGGCTCCCCGTAACCGGGTCGAGCGCCTCCCCACCCCCCTCCGCCGATGCGGCGTCCTGCGCTCAGGCGCTGGCTCCGGCGCGCCAGGAGGGCAATCGCGGCCTGAGGGCATTAGCGTTCGGCGGGTGAACGTTCCCGCGCGCGCACCCGGCTCGGGACCCGATGTGGATCCCGCGAATGGCGCGACCCCCCACCCGACCTCCGCCGACGGCGGCTCGACCCGCCCCGCGGCAGACGCCGAACGCCCGGCGCCCACGCCCTCGGCGCCCGCCGCCGTGGAGCCGCCCACAGCCGCGGAGCTGCTGAGCGGCGCCGTCGCGGCCTGGCGTGCCGCACTCGTCGAGGCCGCCGGCGGCTCGACGCTGGCCGATGTCGACCTGCTCGGCGATGCCGCGCTCGACCTGTCGGCAGCCCACCCGTCCGGGATCGCGCAGCTCTTCGCCGGCCGTGAGACCCGTCTGTCCAACCTGGTCCGCGAAGGTGGCGCCCTCGCCAGCGCCCAGCGCCGCGCCCGGGCGGTCAGCGCACGCGCGGAGCGGTACGCGCAGCGGTACGGCATCGCCCCGACCTACCTGGCCATCGGCGTCGCGACGTGGACGGAGCGCACGACCCCCGACATCGCCGCCGACGACGTCGCCGCCCTCGCCGCCGTGACCCGCCCGCGCCCGCCGCAGTCCCGCACGGGGCAGGACGAGACGGCCGCCGACGGGGCGCCCGCCGCGCGCACCGTCCGCGCGCCAGTCCTGCTGCGGCCCGTGTCACTGCGCGCCCGGGGGAGCGGCGAGAGCGACTACGAGCTGGCCCTGGAGCCCTCGCTCGAGGTGAACCCGGTGATCGCCCGCGCCCTGCGCAGCCGCGGCGCGCTGCTGGACCCGGGCGCCGTGGCGCGTGGCGCCTTCACCGGCACCGGCTTCGAGCCGCGCTCGGCACTGCAGCGGCTGACGTCGCTGGGCGAGGCCGTGCTGGAGGACTTCCGGCTCGACGAGAGCGTCGTCGTCGGCACGTTCGTGCACCCCGGCCAGGTGCTGGTCGACGACCTGGACTCCCTGGCGGGCACGCTCGACCGCCACGAGGTCGTCGCAGCGCTCGCGGGCGTCCCTGAGGCGCGGGCCCGCCTGGCGCGCCCGCTGCCCGAGCCGGCATGCGGCGACCGCGACCCCGACCTGGAACGCGGCGTGGGGGACCTCGACCCGGCGCAGCAGCACGTGCTCGACGTGCTGGCCACGGGGGAGCACCTGTTCATCGACGCGCCCACCGGCTGCGACGTCACCGGCACCCTCGCCGCCGTGGTCGCCGACGCGGCCGCCTCTGGGCGCTCTGTGCTGTACGTGCCGGGCCACCGCCGGGCCGCCGCCGCGCTCAGCGCGCGACTCGAGGCGCTGGGCCTCGGCGACCTGCTGCTCGATGTCGCCCCCGAGGCCGGGTGGCGCTCAGCCGCCGGCCGCCGGCTCCTCGCCGCCATGACCCTTGAGGCCGAGCCGGTCGACACGGCACGGCTCGGCGCCCTGCGCCGCGACCTCGTCGCGCACCGCGAGCAGTTGCGGGCCTACGTCGACGCCCTGCACGCGGCCCGCATGCCATGGGGCGCGTCCGCCTACGACGCCCAGCAGGCCCTCGCGCGGCTGACCGCGACGCGGCCAGCCCCCCGCACTCGCGTGCGGCTACCCGTCGAGGTGGCCCGGACCCTGGACACGGCGCGCCGCGAGCACCTCGCTGACGCGCTGGGCCGCGCCGCGCGACTCGGCGCGTTCACGCTGCGGCCCACGGACACCCCCTGGCACGGCGCCGACCTGCGGACTGCCGAGGCTGCAGCGGACGCGCTGGCGCGCCTCGACCGGCTGCTCACCACGGGCCTGGCAGGCGTCACCCGCCGGGTGCGGGAGGTCGCCGACACCACAGGGCTGCTGGAAGCCGGCACGCTCGCGGCCTGGGGCGAGCAGTTGGTGATGCTCGCCGGCATCCGCGGGGCGCTGGACGTGTTCCAGCCGATGATCTTCGAGCGCACCGCCGCCGACCTGGTCGCCGCCACCGCCACCAAGGAGTGGCGCGCCGAGCGTGGGATGCCGATGGGCTTCTGGCTGCGGCGCCGGCTGCGCAAGCAGGCCCGCGACCTGGTGCGCCCCGGGCGTCCCGTCGCCGATCTGCACAGCGCGCTCATCGAGGTCCAGGTCCAACGCGACATCTGGCAGGCGCACTGCCCGGCAGGCGGCTGGCCGAGGCTTCCCGAGGGACTGGCCGACATGGAGGCCGAGCTGCGGGCGGTGCTGGCCGATGTGGAGGTGCTCGACCGGGTTCTGGCCACGACCCCCGGCGGCGGGCGGCTCGCCGAGGTCCCGTTCGCGGAGCTGGTGGACCGCCTCCAGCGCCTGCAGGACGATGCGGCTGCGCTGGAGACGCTGCCCGAGCGCACCGCGACCCTCGCCGAGCTGGTGGGCGCCGGACTGGGCGGCCTGCTGGACGACCTCATCAGCCGCAAGGCGGATCCCGCGATGGTAGGCCCCGAGCTCGAGCTGGCGTGGTGGAGCACAGTCTTCGAGCACATCCTGAGCGCCGATCCCGCGCTCGCCGGCTACGACGGCGCCGCCCTCGGGGCCTTGAGCGCCAGATACGCGGACCTTGACCGGGCGCATGTCGCGAGCCTGCCCGGGCCGGTGCGCACCGCGGTCGTCGGGCACGTCACAGCAGCCCTGCGCAGTCACCGCGAGCAAGCCGAATCGCTGTTCGCCGAGCTGATCGGCGACCGCATGACGAGCCTGCGGGACACCGTCGCGCGCTACCCCGACCTGGTCCGCAAGCTGCGTCCCGTGCTGGCCGCGGCGCCGATGCTCGTGCCCCAGGTGCTCCCCGCCGGGCGCACCGTCGACGTGGTGGTCATCGACGCCGCCGCGCACCTGCCCGTCGAGATCGCCCTGGCCGCCATCGCGCGCGGCCGCCAAGTGGTCGTGGTGGGCGACGCCCGCTGCGCGTCCGGCACGGCGGTCCGCGAGCTCGCGGACGTGCTGCCGGTCGTCGCCCTGCGCGCCGACGCCTCACGCCGCGACCCGTATCTGACGCAGTTCCTCGCCGACCACGGGTACGCCGGGGTGCTCAGCCCCACTCCGTTGCCGCACAGCGCCCCGCTGGTCCGGCTCGACGTGGTCGACGGCACAGGGATGCCCGACGCGAAGACCGGGACTGTCGAGAGCACCCGCGCCGAGGTGGAGCACGTCCTCGAGGCGGTGCTGACCCACGCGCTCATGCACCCCGACGAGTCCCTGGCCGTCATCGCGTCCTCCCCGCTGCACGCCGAGCAGGTGCGCGAGCGCGTGCTCGCCGAGGTGCGGGACAACCCCGCGCTGGCGGTGTTCTTCGACGCGCGCCGCCCCGAGCCGTTCGTCGTCGCCGACCTGGCCGGGGTGGCCGGGCTCCGCCGTGACGCGGTGCTGCTGTCCCTCGGCTACGGTCGCACCCCGCATGGGCGGGTGCTGCACCGGTTCGGCCCCATCAGCGGTCCGGGCGGCGACGCCCTGCTGCTCGACGCGCTGGGCGCCACCCGGCACCGCCTGCACGTCGTCTCCTGCTTCGGCGCCGACGACCTGGACCGGGACCGCCTGCGCGGGCCCGGGGCGCAGCTCTTGCACGCGCTCCTCGACTTCGCGGCCCGGCGCGGCAACGGCGAGACGACGTCCCTGACAGCGGGCGCCGCTGCTGACGCGCCCGCCGACGACGCCCTGTCGGAGAGCGGAGCCGCGGCACGGCCCGCGGCCATCCCGGGGGCGCCCGCGCCCGCGCCCGCGCCCTCGTCCGGCTCCGCACCGAACGAGTCCGACCGCCTGGTGCTGGACCTCGCCGAGCGCCTGTGGCGGCATGGGCTGCTCGTCGAGGTGGACTACGGGCTGCCGGGAGGCACCCACATCCCCTTGGCCGTGGGCCACCCCGAGCTGCCGGGCCAGCTGCTGGTCGCGGTGCTCACCGACGACGACGCCTACGTGGCGGAGCAGAGCGTGCGGGTGCGCGACCGGCAGACCGCCGATCGCCTGGAGCGCCTGGGCTGGAGCACCGTGCAGGTCTGGTCCGCCGCCGCGTTCCTGGACCCGCAGGCCGAGGTGGACCGCATCCGACGGGTCGTGCAGGCGCGTGTGGTGGCCTCGCGCCCGGCGCCGGTCCGCGCGCCGCGGGTGCCCGTGGCGCCTGCCGTCCAGGACGGGCTGCCGGAGCGGCTCCCCGTGGGCCGCGTGGTGGACTACGCGCCCCAGACGGGGGCGCTGCCGTTCGTCCTCGAGCACCAGGTGGCGACGGGGGCTGTCCCGGTGGTCGGTGGCGAGTCCGTCTCCGACGGGGAGCGCCGGGTGGCGGCCGACGCAGCCGATGGCATGTCGGCGCAGCCCGTCTCCGGCCCGGGCGAGGGCTCGGCGCCAGCGGCTGGGCCGACGGTCGTCTGGGGGATCGACGGCTCGGCGGCAGATGCTCCGGCTCCGCCCGCCGCCACAGGCGAGCAGCCGATGCTGCCGGTCCGTGCCCGTCCGCGGCCGCCGGTGCGGTCAGGGCTGCCGATCAGCGCCTACAGCGACGACGAGATCGACGAGGTCGTGGCGTGGCTGATCTCGGACGGGGCGCCGCGCTCACGCGAGGAGCTGGCCGGCGAGGTCCGCGACGAGCTCGGCATCACGCGCCGCAGCTCGCGGGTGGACGCCGTGATCGCCGCCGCGGTGCGCCGCGCCCGCTGACCGGCCGCTGACTCTGCGGTGGGATCATGGACGGGTGAACCCGATCGACCCGCATGCCACGAGTGACACCGGCGAGCCCGCTGCGAACGGCGAGCCGGCACAGCGCCCCGCCACCCCGGCCGCGCCCCAGCCCGGGCCGAGGCGCCCGGTGATCGACGACGCCCCGCTCATCCCCGACCGCAGCGCCGACGACTCCGACACCGGGTGGGGCGACGGCTCCGACTCCAACGACGATCGACTGCGCCGGGACGTGCCCCCGCACTGGTGAGCACGCAGCCCGGGCCGACGGCGGCCCGGCGCGTCAGGACTGCGCGTCAGGACTGCGCGTCAGGACTGCGGGTCAGGACTGCGGGTCAGGACTGCGGGTTGGCGTGCGCGCTCGACTGCGCGCCCGACTGCTGCGCGCTCGGCCCCGCGTCGTTGCGGACCGCCGGGGTGAGCTGCCGGGCCAGCAGGTCGCGGATCTCCTGCAGCACGAGCAGGTCCTCGGGCGGGGCCGCTGGCTCGTCCTCGATCCCGGCCCGGCGACGCTTCGCGAGCTGGTTGAGCGGCAGCACGATGACGAAGTACAACGCGGCGGCCGTGATGAGCAGCTGCAGCGCGGCGTCGGCGATGAGGCCGAACTTGTACTCGCCGCCAAGGAGCGAGTACTTCCACAGCTTGGTCAGATCGGTCCCGCCGAAGATCGATTCGATGAGCGGGCTGATGAACCCGTCGACCAGCGACGTGACGAACGTGTTGAACGCGGCGCCGATGACCACGGCGA
>JAEWEI010000202.1 GCA_023389545.1 Actinomycetes bacterium
TCAGGTCGCCGGAGGCGGTCACATCTCCGCTCACGCTGTTGAACCGCAGGTCGCCGTTGTGGTTGCGCACCACGACGTCGCCTGAGACCGCCCGGGCGGTGAGCGCGCCGCGGGTCCCGTCGGTGACGAGGCTGCCCGAGACTGTCGACACGGCGGCGTCCTGCTGGACCCCGGCGAGCAGGCCCTCGGCGCCGACGGTGCCGAGCCGGACCGCCACGTGCTGGGGGACGGCGATGTGCACGTCGACGGAGTCGTTGTCCCGGAAGGTGCGGAACTTGTCGACGAAGTTGTCCCAACCGCCGAGCGTGAAGCTGTAGCCGACCTGCAGCTCGCCCTGCGCGAGGGTCACCTCGAGGGGGCGCCCGGCCACCGAGTGCACCTCGACGCGCACGCCGCGCGCGTCGGGGTCGGTGTGGGCCACGACGTCGACGCGCCCGCGGACGACCTGCACGCGCAGTCGGGCGACGTCGTCGACGTCGATGATCTGGGGGCCGGTGACGACCCAGGACTCGGTGGCCATGACTTCCTCCGGGGGATCGAGATATATCGCGTCTTGAGACACGTTATATCGCGTTCACCCCGGCCCACAAGAGCCCCATCGCGTCAGGAGACGAGCAATCCCGCCGCGCGCAGCTCCACCGTGAGGTCCTGCGGGTTCGTGGCCACCGCGCACGCGTCGTCGTACGTGATCGCGTCATCGCGGATGAGCTGCAGCAGATGCTGGTCGAAGGTCTGCATCTTGTAGTAGTCGCCCTCGCGGATGAGGTCGAGCAACGGCGGGTTGTCCATCGGCTCCAAGATCGACTCGGCCGTGCGGCCCGTGTTGACCATCACCTCGACCGCCGGGCGTCGGCCATTGCCGTCAGCGTTGCGCACCAGGCGCTGGGAGACGATCCCCCGCAGCGCCTGCGCCAACGCCACCCGCACCTGCTTCTGCTCATGGGGCGGGAAGAAGTCGACGATGCGGTTGATCGTCTCGGGCGCGTCGATCGTGTGCAGCGTCGAGAGCACCAGGTGCCCCGTCTCCGCCGCCGACAGCGCGGCGCGCACCGTCTCCACGTCGCGCATCTCCCCCACCAGGATCACATCGGGGTCCTGGCGCATCGCCGCGCGCAACGCCACCGCGAAGTCCTCGGTGTCCTGGCGCACCTCACGCTGGGACACGATCGACTTCTTGTCCTGGTGCAGCACCTCGATCGGGTCCTCGATGGTGACGATGTTGACCTCACGGGTGGTGTTGATGAGGTCGACCATCGACGCGAGCGTCGTCGTCTTGCCCGAGCCCGTCGGCCCTGTCACCAGCACCAGCCCGCGCGGCTCCAGCGCCAGCTCGCCCACGATCTCCGGCAGGCCCAGGTCGGCCACCGACTGCGCACCGACAGAGACCCGCCGGAACACCATCCCGAACGTGCCACGCGCCTGGTACGCGTTGGCGCGGAACCTGCCGACGCCGGGCACCGAGTACGCGAAGTCGGCCTCGTGGGTGCGTCGGAACGAGTCGACGAGATCCTCGGGGAGCACCTCGGAGAGCATCAACTCCGTGTCCTTCGGCTTCAGGTCCCGGACCTGCAGGCGGCGCAGTCGCCCGTCGACCCGCACGCGCGGCGGGGATCCGACCTTCACATGCAGGTCAGATCCGCCCGTGCTGGCCAGGGCGTGCAGGAATGGGATGACGGACAGCGGCTGGTCGCTCACCCCTGTCTCATCGGAGGCCAGCCGTCCCGACTTGAGAACGGAGCCGGCCCCGGCGCAGCGGCCCCGCCAGATGTGGGAGCATGGACCCGAATCCGGCGCGCATCACGGGCGCCAGTACGTGAGGAGATCCCATGAGCAAGCGCGGACGCAAGCGTCGGGCCCGCAAGGGCAACGCCGCGAACCACGGCAACCGTCCCAACGCCTGAGGCGTCGGCCGGAACGTCGGCAGACATGACACAGGCCCGGTGCGACACGCACCGGGCCTGTTGTCGTCATGCCCCGCCGGGACGCCCCGTCACGGTCGGTGCATGCGCAGGAACGTCATCTGCTCTTCTATACGGACCCGAAGCTCCGTAGGGGCCTCCTCCTGGCAGCACCGCCGCACCAGCCGCTTCACCACGACCTCGACGTCGAACTCCTCCAAGCAGGGCCGGCACTCCTCGAGGTGCGCGCGAACCCTCTGCTGGTCCGGCGCCTCGAGCTCCGAGTCGAGATACTCGAACAGCCGGTCGAGCGCCTCGGCGCACCCCTCGCCGCAGCCCTCGTCACGCAACCGCAGCGGATCGACTGCCGGCATCAACGGCTCCGACGATGATGGCTCCCACACGCTCATCGCGTCCCCTTCGGTCCGGTGGGCGACATGCCGACGAGACCCCGGGTGCGGGCGTAGTCCGCCAGCAGGTCGCGCAGTTGAGCCCGACCACGATGCAGCCGCGACATCACCGTCCCGATCGGCGTGCCCATGATCTCGGCGATCTCCTTGTAGGCGAAGCCCTCGACGTCCGCCAGGTACACGGCCATCCGGAAGTCCTCCGGCAGCCGCGCGAGCGCGTCCTTCACATCCGAGTCCGGGAGGCGGTCCAACGCCTCGGCCTCGGCCGAGCGCAGGCCAGTCGACGTGTGCGAGGCGGCCCGGTGGATCTGCCAGTCCTCGACGTCCTCGGACGCCGACTGCAAAGGCTCGCGCTGCTTCTTGCGGTAGGTGTTGATGAACGTGTTCGTGAGGATCCGGTACAGCCAGGCCTTCAGGTTCGTGCCGGGCCGGTACTGGTGGAACGCGGCGAACGCCTTCGCGAACGTCTCCTGCACCAGGTCCTCCGCGTCGGAGGGGTTGCGCGTCATCCGCAGGGCAGCGCCATAGAGCTGGTCCAAGTAGACCAGCGCATCCGTCTCGAAACGCGCGTTGCGGGCCGCGTCGCCCTCGGCGTCGGGCGCCCGGTGGGTGTCTTCGCTCATCACGTCCGAGCCTAGCCCTGCCCGCTGGGACGGGCGCGCAGCC
>JAEWEI010000291.1 GCA_023389545.1 Actinomycetes bacterium
CCACGGTGATCGACGCCGCCCGCGAGGCCGCCGAGGAGGCCGGCGCGCAGAACGCCGACTTCGTCGTCGGAGACGTCTACGAGCTGCCGTACGCCGACGGGACCTTCGACGTGGTGCATGCGCACCAAGTGCTGCAGCACCTCACCGACCCCGTCGCCGCGCTGCGCGAGATGAAGCGAGTCACCAAGCCCGGCGGCGTCGTCGCCGTGCGGGACGCCGACTACGCCGCCATGACCTGGTACCCCGCCTCGCCCGGCCTTGACGAGTGGCTCGCGCTGTACCACGAGGTCACGCAGGCCAACGGCGCCGAGGCCGACGCGGGCCGCCGCCTCCAGAGCTGGGTCCGGGACGCGGGCTTCGACCCGGCCGGCATCGCGCCCGGCGCCGGAGTGTGGTGCTACGCCACCCCGGAGGACCGCACCTGGTGGTCCGAGCTGTGGGCCGACCGCGCAGTCGCGTCCAACTTCGCCGCGCAGGCCATCGAGTACGGGCTCGCCGACGACGTCGGCCTCGAGCACCTGGCCGAGGCCTGGCGCGAGTGGGGCCGCGCGGAGGACGGCTGGTTCACGATCCTGCACGGCGAGGTCATCGCCCGCGTCTGACCGGCCGGCTGAGCCGCCCGTTGATCGGGCGCGGCCGAGCCGCCGCGCCTGATCTAGGGTTGGCTCGTGCGCATCGCGAGGTTCACCACGGGGGACGACCCCCGCTACGCCCTGGTCGACGGAGAGCCCGGCTCGGAGCAGCTGCTGGTCATCACCGGAGACCCCATCTACACCCCGGTCCAGCCGACCGGCGAGCGGATCCCGCTGGACGACGACGGGGTCCGCCTGCTGGCGCCCGTCATCCCGCGCTCCAAGATCATCGGCGTGGGGCGCAACTACGCCGACCATGTCGCCGAGATGGGCAACGAGCTGCCCCCGGCGCCGCTGCTCTTCCTCAAGCCGAACACCGCCGTCATCGGCCCGGACGACCCGATCGTGCTGCCCGAGTGGACCGAGCACGTCGACCACGAGGCCGAGTTGGCCGTCGTCATCGGCAAGGTCACCAAGAACGTGGCGCCCGAGCACGCGCTCGCGCAGGTCTTCGGCTACACCGTCGCCAACGACGTCACGGCCCGTGACGCGCAGCGCTCGGACTCGCAGTGGACCCGCGCCAAGGGCTTCGACACCTCGTGCCCGATCGGCCCGTGGATCGTGCCCGGCCTGGACGTGGACGACCTGGCGGTGCGGGCGCGCGTCAACCGCGAGCTCAAGCAGGACGGCCGCACTTCGCAGCTCATCTTCGACGTGGCGTACCTGGTCTCGTACATCTCCGAGGTGTTCACGCTGCTCCCGGGCGACGTGATCCTCACGGGCACGCCCGCCGGGGTCAGCCAGATCGAGGCCCGCGACATCGTCGAGGTCGAGGTCGAGGACATCGGCGTGCTGCGCAACCCGGTGCTGCGCCGCGCCTGACCGGTTGGCCCGCGCGGATAGGCTGGCGTCGTGACTTCTGCAGCCTCTGACGCACCCACCGGTTCCGCGATCCGTGTCCGCTTCTGCCCCTCGCCGACGGGCACCCCGCACGTCGGGCTGATCCGCACCGCCCTGTTCAACTGGGCGTACGCGCGGCACACCGGCGGCACGTTCGTCTTCCGGATCGAGGACACCGACGCGGCGCGCGACTCCGAGGAGAGCTACCTCCAGCTCCTCGACGCGCTGCGCTGGCTGGGCCTGGACTGGGACGAGGGCGTCGAGGTGGGCGGCCCGCACGCCCCGTACCGGCAGTCGCAGCGCATGGACCTGTACCGGGACGTCGCACGCCGCCTGGTCGAGGCCGGGTTCGCCTACGAGTCCTTCTCGACGCCCGAGGAGATCGAGGCCCGCCACCGCGCCGCCGGACGCGACCCGAAGCTCGGCTACGACGGCTACGACCGCGCGCTGACGGACGAGCAGAAGGCCGCTTACCGCGCCGAGGGCCGCGAGCCGGTGCTGCGCCTGCGGATGCCCGACGAGGACATCACGTTCACCGACCTGGTGCGCGGCGACATCACGTTCAAGGCGGGCTCGGTGCCCGATTACGTGATCGTGCGCGGCAACGGCCAGCCGCTGTA
Source organism: Actinomycetes bacterium (assembly GCA_023389545.1). Lineage (GTDB taxonomy): Bacteria > Actinomycetota > Actinomycetes > Actinomycetales > Cellulomonadaceae > Cellulomonas_A. The sequence continues at coordinate 2,093 of JAEWEI010000291.1, forward strand.
CACCCTGGTCAACCCGGTGGACGACGCGCTCATGGGCATCACGCACGTGCTGCGCGGCGAGGACCTGCTGTCCTCGACCCCGCGCCAGATCGCGCTGTACCGCGCGCTGCTGGCCATCGAGGTCGCCACAGTGATGCCGGCCTTCGGCCACCTGCCCTACGTGATGGGCGAGGGCAACAAGAAGCTCTCGAAGCGCGACCCCGAGTCGAACCTGTTCCTGCACCGGGAGCGCGGCTTCACCCCTGAGGGCCTGCTGAACTACCTGTCGCTGCTCGGCTGGTCCATCTCGCCCGACAACGACATCTTCTCGGTGGACGAGCTCGTCGCGGCCTTCGACATCACCGACGTGAACCCGAACCCGGCGCGCTTCGACCTGAAGAAGGCCGAGGCGATCAACGCCGCGCACCTGCGGCTGCTGGCCCCGGACGACTTCCGTGACCGCCTGGTGCCGTACCTGCACGCCGCGGGCCTCGTGCCGGCGTCGTCCTACGCCGACCTGGAGCCCGCGCACCGCGCGCTGCTCGACGTCGCCGCGCCGCTGGTGCAGGAGCGCATGACGCTGCTGGGCGAGGCGCCCGGCATGCTCGGCTTCTTCTTCGTGGCCGACGACGCCGTGGTGGTCGAGGACGACGCCCGCTCCGGGCTCCGCGACGAGGCCCCGGCGGTGCTCGACGCTGCCACCGCGGCGCTCGAGGCGATCCCCGCCGACGCGTTCACCACAGAGGCCACCCAGGCCGCGCTGCAGGCCGCGCTCGTCGACGGCCTGGGCATCAAGCCCCGGTTCGCGTACACGCCGCTGCGCACCGCGCTCTCGGGCCGGCGGGTCTCCCCGCCGCTGTTCGAGTCGATGGAGATCCTCGGCAAGGACTCGACGCTGACGCGCCTCGCGGCCCTGCGCGCGAGCCTGTGACCGCGGGCCGCCGATGACTGAGGGCGTGGGGGCGCCAGCGCAGGCCTGGGCGCCCCGCGCATACCCCCAGGCCCTCCGCGGGCCGTGGCACCGCTGGTGGCGGCCGCTGCTGGGCGCCGCGGTGGTGCTGGGGGCCGGACTCGTCGCGGTGATCGGGCTGACGCTGGTGCTGGCGGTGTACGCGCTGCTGAGCCTCAGCGGGGCGGTGGGCACGCCGGCGTTCGTGGAGGACGCCTGGTTCGTGACGCCGTGGGGCCTGCTCTCGACGAACCTGGCGTTGGCGATGGGGGTACCCGTCGCGGGCCTCGCGGTGTGGGCCGGGCAGCGGTGGCGGCCGGGGTTCGTGTCCTCGGTGGCCGGGCGCGTGCGCTGGCCGTTGCTGCTGGGCTCGACGACCCGGGCGGCGCTCGTCCTTGTCCCGACGCTGCTCGTCGCCGTCGCGGTGGACGCCGCGGCGTCGGGGGAGTGGGGCGACCTGCTGGCGTTCGACCCCGAGCCGCAGTGGCTCGCGCTCATGCTGGTGGTGCTGCTCACCACCCCGTTGCAGGCGGCGGGGGAGGAGTACTTCTTCCGCGGGTGGCTCACCCAGGCCATCGGGAGCTGGTGCGCGAGCGCGCGGCTCGCGCTGCTGCTCCCCGCGCTCGTCTCGGCCACCCTGTTCGCCCTCGCGCACGGCGCCCAAGACCCGTGGCTCTTCGCCGACAGGCTCGTCTTCGGCCTCGTGGCCAGCCTGCTGGTGTGGCGCACCGGAGGCCTGGAGGGCGCCGTCGCGGTGCATGCGGTCAACAACGTGGTGGCATTCGCCGTGGCGATCGCGTACGGAGACCTGGAGGCGTCGTTGGGCGTCACCTCGGCGTCGCCGTGGGTCGTCCTGCTCGACGTGGCCGCATTCGCCCTCGCGGCGCTCGTGGTGGTGCGGCACGCCGACCGGTCGGGGGCCGCACGCGAGATCCCCGGCGGGTGGGTGGGCCGTCGGCCGCCCATGCCGCGCACTCTCCCGGACGCGCGCCGCCCGGGAGCCGAATCAACTGGAAGCGAGGCGCGATGAGCGTTGACGGAGTGCTGTTCGACATCGACGACACCCTGGTGGACACCCGTGGGGCGTTCACCCAGGCGCTGGCGCGCACGGCCCGGCACTACCTGCCCCACCTGGGCCCCGAGCGTGACCACGAGGTCGTGGCGATGTGGCGCCGGGACGCGGGGGGCCACTATGCCGCTTACACGCGCGGCGAGGCCACCTATCGCGGCCAGCGGATGACCCGCGCCAACGAGCTGCACGCGGCGTTCGGCGGCCCAGTTCTGGACGACGCGGCCTACGACGCGTGGGACGCGCTCTTCGAGGACGCGTTCTCCTCGTCGTGGCAGGCGCTGGACGACGCCGACAAGGCCGTCCGGGCGCTGCTGGACGCCGGCGTCGCGGTGGGCGCGCTGTCGAACGCGGGCACCGCTTACCAGACGGTCAAGCTGGCGCGTGCGGGCTTCGGCGACGACGTGCCGATGCTGGTGGGCGTTGACACGCTGGGCTTCGGCAAGCCGCGCCCCGAGGTCTTCCTCGAGGCGTGCCGCAGGCTCGGCACGGAGCCCTCCCGGACCGCGTACGTGGGCGACGAGCTGGACGTGGACGCCGCGGCGGCGGTGCGCGCCGGGCTGATCGGCGTGTGGGTGGACCGGCCCGGCGCCCGGCGTCACGTCATCTCCGACGAGGCTGTCGAGGCGGCCGTCGCCGCCGGGGTGATCGTGGTGGGCTCGCTGGCCGAGCTGCCCGGGGCCCTCGACCTGTAGGACAGCGACTCGCCCTCCACGTCGACGTTCGGCAGCAGGCGGTCCAGCCACCTCGGGAGCCACCAGGCCCGCTCGCCGAGCAGCGCCATCACCGCCGGCACGATCGTCATGCGGACCACGAACGCGTCGAAGAGGATCGCGACGGTGAACGCGAAGCCGAGGATGGCGATGATGAAGTCCTCGGACAGCATCGACGCGGCGAAGACGCTGATCATGATGGCGGCCGCTGCCGTCACCACCCGGGCCCCGTGGCCGAACCCGGCCACCACGGCATCCCGCGGGCCCGCTCCGTGGACGTGCTCCTCGCGCATGCGGGTCACCAGGAAGAACTCGTAGTCCATCGCGAGCCCGAAGATGACCCCGATGACGAGGATCGGCACCAGGCTGAGGATGGGCGCCGCGGAGAGGTCGAAGGCGCTCACCCCCCAGCCCCACTGGAACACCGCGACGACGGCGCCGAACGTGGCAGCGATCGACAGCAAGAACCCGGCGACGGCTTTGAGCGGGACCAGCACCGAGCGGAACACGAGGGTCAGCAGGGCGAGCGCGAGGAGGACCACGACGGCCAGGTAGGGCAGTAGGGCGTCCGTCATAGTCGTGGAGATGTCGATGTTGAGGGCCGTCTGGCCCGTGACGGCGAGGGACGCGCCGATGTCGTCGCGAAGGTCCTCGGCGCGGTCGCGGATCGTTGCGACGAGGTCCTGCGTCTCGACGCTGCTCGGGCCCGTCGCCGGCACCACTTGGAACACGGCCGTGTCGCCCGCCGGGTTCACCGTGGGCGGTGAGACGGCCACGACTCCGTCCATGCCGGAGATGGCCTCGCCAGCCTCCGCGGCGGCTCCCTCGGGATCCTGCGCGCCGTCGACCACCACGGTGAGCGGCCCGTTGAAGCCCGGGCCGAAGGCGCCGCTCAGTAGGTCGTACGCCGCGCGCTCCGTGCTGCCCTCCGCGGCCGCGGAGCCGTCGGGCAGGCCGAGGCGCAGGTCGAGGGCGGGCAGCGCGATGACGCCGAGCCCCAGCACCGCCGCCACCAGCGCGGGGACGGGCCTGCGCGCCACGGCTCGCCCCCACCGCAGGCCCAGCGTGGGCTTGCCCGGATGGTCGCCGGCCTCCCGCTGGCCGTGGGTCGAGCGAGGGCGGATGCGCTTGC
>JAEWEI010000045.1 GCA_023389545.1 Actinomycetes bacterium
CGTGGCCACGGGGGTCGTCACCGGCCTGCCGGTGCAGATGGCCGTGATGGTGCTGGCCGTGGTGCCGATCCTGCTGGTCTACCCGTTCGTGCAGCGGCACTTCACCAAGGGCGTCATCTTCGGCGCCATCAAGGGCTGAGTTGGCCCTGGCCTGCCGGGGCGCTCGCGGTGGTGGCGCGGGCCGTGAGCACGGGCGCGAGCAGCCGCGTCTCGGCGGGCTGCTCGCCCTCGAGGCGGGCCATCGCCATCTCCACGGCCACGCGTCCGATGGTGTGGGCGGGGATGTCGACGGCGGTCAGCGGCGTCGGCTGCCCGACGGCCACGTCATGCGGGCAGATCGCGACGATCGACATGTCGTCGGGCACGTGCCGCCCGCGCTCGCGGAGGGTCGCGAGCACCGCGGGGAGGGCCACCTCGTTGTGCACCACGACGCCGGTCACGTCGGGCATCCTCGCGAGCACGGCGTCGACGGCCTCGACCGCGCCGCTGTGCGACGACTCGCACGGCTGCACGGTGCTGGTCAGCCCGAGCGCGGCGGCCTCGAGGCTGAAGCCGCGCAGCATCCGGTCGGCGTAGGAGGTGTGCCGTTCGAGCACGGCGCGCGGGGAGCCGATCAGCGCGATGTCGCGGTGTCCGAGCTCGGCGAGGTGCCGCACGGCGACGCGCCCCGCGGCCTCGAAGTCCAGGTCGACGCAGGAGAGCCCTGCGGGCTCCTGCGGCAGGCCGATGAGGACGGCGGGCTGGCGCAGTCCCACGAGCACGGGCACCCGGGGGTCGTCGGCCTCGACGTCCATCATGATCAGGGCGTCCACCATGGAGCCGTCGGCCACGCGTTCGAGCCCCGTGGCGTCGTCCTGGGTGAGCAGCAGCACGTCGTGCTCGAAGGCCCGCGCGCTGGTGACCACGCCGGTGACGAACTGCATGATCACGTTCACGTTGACGTCCGCGCGCAGCGGGGCCATCAGGGCGAGCACCTGGGTGCGGCTCGACGCGAGCGCGCGTGCGCCGGCGTGGGGCCGGTAGCCGAGGTCGCGGATGCTGCGCTCGACGCGTTGCCGGGTGGGCGCGGAGATGGGGCGCTTGCCGGAGAGCACGTAGGACACGGTGGACGTGGAGACACCTGCCGCTCGCGCGACGTCGTCGATGGTCGCCATGGGGCGCCCCCTTCTGATCTCGCCCTGGGGGCGAACCCCGCCCTGACGACGAGTGGTCGGCCGGGGTCGCTGCATCCCGGCTGCGCACACCTTAGCGGTGTGCCACACGTCATCGGCGGGCCGATCGTCTCGGGGCGCGAAAGCAAGCGGTTCGATGAGTCGTGGACACCCGTTCGGCCGATGGATCCGCGATGAATCTGCTGGACTCGAGTACTAGTGGGAGATAGCGTGTTGAACCGCTTCGATGATCCGTCGAACGCCAGCGACGACGGGGGGAACGTGGACGGCACCACGCAGGGCCGGGGCGCCGGCGCGACGGGGCTCGCCGCCCTCACCAGCGAGCTCGGCATCCTCTACGGCGGCGACTACAACCCCGAGCAGTGGCCGCGCGAGACCTGGCGCGAGGACGTCGCGCTCATGCGCCAGGCCGGGGTCAACCTGGTGACGCTCGGGGTCTTCAGCTGGGCCCGCCTCGAGCCGCGGCCCGGCGAGCACGACTTCGGCTGGCTCGACGAGGTGCTGGGACTGCTCCACACCGCCGGCATCGCCGTCGACCTGGCGACCCCCACCGCCTCCCCGCCGCCGTGGCTCGGGCTCCGCTGGCCGGAGACCCGCGCCGTGACGCGGGACGGGGTGCGGCTGAGCCACGGCTCGCGCAACCACTTCTGCCCGTCGTCCCCCGTCTACCGCGAGCGGGCGCTCGCCATCGCCCGGGCGCTCGCCGAGCGCTACGGCGCCCATCCGGCCGTGCGCATGTGGCACATCGGCAACGAGTACGGCCAGGTCTGCCACTGCGACCTGTGCGGCGCCGAGTGGCAGGCCTGGCTGTGCCGCCGCCACGGGACCATCGGCGAGCTCAACCGTGCGTGGGGCACCTCGTTCTGGAGCCAGCGCTACGACGACTGGGGTGAGATCGTCCCGCCGCGCGCGGCGCCCTACCTGCTGAACCCCACCCAGGCGCTTGACCACCGCAGGTTCGTATCCGACCAGCTCCTGGCGCTGTACCTGGAGCAGCGCGACCTGGTGCGGCAGCTCGCGCCCGGTGTCCCCGTCACCACCAACTTCATGGGCTTCCACCACGCCACCGACTACTGGCGCTGGGCCCCCCACGTGGATGTCGTCGCCGACGACGTCTACGGCGACCCGGCGGACGCGCACTCGCCCGCGACCCTCGCGCTGACCCACGACCTGATGCGCTCGCTGGCCGGCGGCGCCCCGTGGATGGTCATGGAACAGGCCGCCGGCGCCGTGAACTGGCGCGCCCACAACGTGCCCAAGTCGCCCGCGCGGATGCGCCTGGACTCGATGCGCGCCATCGCCCGCGGGGCTGACGGCTCGTGCTTCTTCCAGTGGCGGGCCTCGGCGTTCGGCGCCGAGCGCTTCCACTCGGCCCTGCTGCCCCATGCGGGGCCGGACACGCGCCTGCACCGGGCGGTGCGCGCGCACGGCGCCGAGCTGCGCCTGCTGGCGCCGGTGGTGGGCGCCCCGGTGGAGGCTCGTGCGGCGATCGTCTTCGACTGGTCGAGCTGGTGGGCGGCGGAGGAGCCCGCCCAGCCGTCCGACCGGCTGCGGGTGATGGCCCAGGCGCAGGCGTACTACCGGCCGCTGTGGCGGGCGGGCGTCGCCGTCGACGTGGTGCGCCCCGGCGCGGACCTGTCCGGCTACGACCTGGTCGTCGCCCCACAGCTCTACCTCATCGAGGACGCGGACGCGCAGAACCTGCGGGGCGTCGTCGAGCGCGGCGGGGTGCTGCTGCTCGGGCCGTTCTCCGCGGTGGCGGACCGCGACGGCCACATCCGCCAAGGTAGGTTCCCCGTGCCGTTCGCCGACCTCATCGGCGCATCCGGCGAGGAGCACTGCCCGCTGCCGGAGGCCGGCGCCCCTGTGGTGTCGGACGCCATCTGGGACTTCACCGCGCAGGTGTGGGCCGAGCGCCTGCGCCTCGAGGGCGGCGAGGCGGTGGCCGAGTTCGCCGGCGCGGACCTCGAGGGCTGCCCCGCGATCGTCCGCCGCGCGCACGCCTCGGGCGGCGAGGCCTGGTACGTCGCCGCCACCCCGCCGCAGCAGGTGCTCGACGAGGTCATGCGCCAGTGCGCCGCAGCGGCCGGGGTGCGCGGCGTGCTCGACCACGTGCCCGACGGCGTCGAGGCGGTGCGCCGCGGCCCCGTCCTGTTCCTGCTCAACGCTGGCTCCGAGGAGCGCAAGGTCGCGCTTCCCGGCTCGTTCCACGACCTGCTGACCGGCGCCCACCACGCGGGCACGGCTCATCTGCCACCCGAGGGCGTCGTCGCCTTGATCGAGAGGACCTCATGAAGTTCACCGATGGCTACTGGCAGGTTCTGCCGGGCGTGAGCATCCTGCGCCCGCAGGCGGTCGACGACGTGGTCGCCGGCGCGGACACGTTGACGCTGTACGCGGCGACGGGCCCCCTCGCCACGCGCGGGGACACGCTCAACCGCCCGCTCATCACCGTGTCGTTCCACTCCCCGATGGACGACGTCGTGGGGGTGACCATCGAGCACTTCCAGGGCGGCGTCGAGCGCGGCCCCACGTTCGAGCTCGCGAGCGCCGTGGCCGACGTCAAGGTCGCCGGGCCTGACCTGACCGGCGAGCCGGTGGCGACATTCCGCTCGGGCGCACTGACCGCCCGGGTCGCGACCGAGGGGGAGTGGGGCGTCGACTTCACCGCCGACGGTCGCACGCTGACCACCTCGACGCCGCGCAGCGTCGGAGTCATCACCGACGCCGACGGGCGCCACTTCGTCCGCGAGCAGCTCACGCTCGGCGTGGGCGAGCACGTCTACGGGCTCGGCGAGCGGTTCGGCGCCTTGGTCAAGAACGGCCAGACCGTCGACATCTGGAACGCCGACGGCGGCACGGCCTCCGACCAGGCCTACAAGAACGTGCCGTTCTACCTGACCGACGCCGGCTACGGCGTCTTCGTGGACCAGCCCGAGCGCGTCTCGTTCGAGGTGGGCACCGAGGTGGTCTCTCGCGCGCAGTTCAGCGTCGAGGGCCAGTCGCTGCGGTACTACGTCATCTACGGGCCCACGCCCAAGGACATCCTGCGCAAGCTCACGGCGCTCACGGGCCGCCCGGCGCGGGTCCCCGAGTGGTCGTACGGCCTGTGGCTGTCCACGTCGTTCACCACGAACTACGACGAGGCGACGGTCACCAGCTTCATCGACGGCATGGCCGAGCGGGATCTGCCGCTGTCGGTGTTCCACTTCGACTGCTTCTGGATGCGGCAGTTCCACTGGTGCGACTTCGTGTGGGACCCGGCGACGTTCCCGGACCCGGAGGGCATGCTTGCCCGGCTCAAGGCCAAGGGCCTGAAGATCTGTGTGTGGATCAACCCGTACATCGCGCAGCGCTCGGCGCTTTTCGCGGAGGGCCGTGAGCTCGGGTACCTGGTGAAGAACCCGGACGGCTCGGTGTGGCAGTGGAACCTGTGGCAGGCGGGCATGGCCCTGGTCGACTTCACGAACCCGGAGGCGACGGCCTGGTACCAGGACAAGCTGCGGGCGCTGCTCGACATGGGCGTCGACGCGTTCAAGACGGACTTCGGCGAGCGCATCCCCACGGACGTCGTCTGGCATGACGGCTCGGACCCCGCCGGAA
>JAEWEI010000321.1 GCA_023389545.1 Actinomycetes bacterium
GCGCGAAGTCGCGCCGAGTGCTGCGCCCCGGGGTGCGGGACCTCCTGGAGGCGTGCCGCGACCAGCGGATGCCGGTCGTCGTCGTGTCGAACACGATCAGCGGCCGCGCGGTCCGTGCCGAGTGCGCGGATCACGGGCTGGGCCACCTGATCGGGGCGTACGTCTGCTCCGACGAGGTCGGAGTGCGCAAGCCCGACGTGACGATCGTGCGTGAAGCGCTGCGCATCGCCGACGCGGACCCGCGGCGCTCCTGGTTCCTCGGTGACAAGCCCCAGAACGACGCCGCGGCGGCCCTGGCCGCTGGGCTCGCGCACCGTGTCCTCGTCCGCGGCGGATCGACCGACGATGCCGACCTTGACGCGGCGGTCGCGACCGGTCTGGCGACCGCCGTCGTGGACACCCCCGGCGACCTGCTCGCCCTCCTGCCGCTCGCGAGCCCCGCGCTCGTGCCCTGATCGACGTCCGCCCTGCCCCTCAGCACCAGGAAGGCCCACATCATGTCCACCACTCAGGCGCCAGAGCGCCGCGGCGCCCTGCGCGGCATCGGCTCCGCTCGGACGTCGACACCGCAGAACCTCATGGTTTTCGTGCTCTCCATGGCGCTCTTCGGCCTCGCGAACATCCTGCTCGAGGTCATCCCCGACGTGACCATCGGTCCCGTCGACGTGTCGGTCGCGTACTTCGTGTTCGTCCCGCTGACCTTGGCGGCGTTGCTGAACCCGTTCTGGGCGGCGCTGGGCGCGCCGCTCGGCGAGATCGTGTTCACCGACCTGCTGATGGGTGACTTCTCGGGGCTGTCGGAGCTCGAGGGCTTCATCCAGATGTTCCTGGCGATCTTCATCGCCGGCTCGGTCCTGCGCAACCCGCGCAGCCGGCCGCAGATCTGGTTGGGCGCGCTGCTGATCGTCGGCATCGACAAGTTCCTGTCGGCGGTCGTCGACCTCGCCAAGGTGTGGGTCGGGGTCGAGGACGCGGAGTTCGTGCAGGGACTGCCGCAGTCGATCCTGCTGCTCGAGGGCATCGGGTTCGGCATCGACCTGATCATCTCCGGGATCCTCTTCGGCGCGCTGCCGGCGATGTGGCTGATCCCGGCCCTGCACGGCCGCATCGAGCCGCTGCTGGGCATGCGCCCCCGGGCGCCAGGGGAGCCGCGTCCCGGGACCGTGCCGCGGGCGGGCTGGTTCGTTGTCGCAGCCGTGCTCGCGTCCCTGCTGTCGTTCGTGCTCGCGTTCCTCGAGGCGTGGGACGTCTCGATCGGCGCCGTCGAGTCGGACCTGCGCGGCCAGCACGGCGACGCGTTCCTGTGGGTGGGCGTCGGCGCGGTCGTCGTGGTGCTCGCCCTGGCCGCGATCCTGTTCTCCGTGTGGCGGCGTCGCCGCGCCGACCGATGACCGGCGGGACGCGGCGGCCCGCCGTTCCTGCGATCGAGGCCAAGGCCCTCAGCTTCCGCTACCCGGGGGCGGACACCGACACGCTGCGCGACGTGGACCTGCGGATCGAGCAGGGCGACTTCGTCGCGGTCGTCGGCGGCAACGGGTCGGGGAAGACCACCCTGTGCAAGACGTTCAACGGCCTGGTCCCGCACTACTGGTCGGGCGAGTTCGCCGGCGAGGTGCGGGTCGGCGGCGTCGACACGTGGGAGTCGTCCGTCGCGCAGCTGTCCAGCTCCGTCGGGTACGTCTACCAGGACTTCCAGAACCAGCTCGTGCGGCCGACCGTGCATGACGAGGTCGCGTTCGGGCCGATCAACTTCGGGCTGGCGGACCATGCCGAGCGCACCGCCGAGGCGCTGCGCATGGTCGGGATCGCGCACCTCGCGGACCGGTTCGTCTGGCAGTTGTCCGGGGGACAGGCCCACCTGGTGGCCCTGGCGTCTGTGCTCGCCCTGCGCCCCGAGGTGGTGGTCGTGGACGAGCCGGTCGCCGAGCTCGACCCCAAGGCCGCCGTGGAGATCTACGAGCGGCTGACCGACCTGAACCGGCAGCACGGCATCACGGTGATCACGATCGAGCACCACGCCGAGTTCGTCGCGCGGTACGCGAAGTCCGTGCTGCTGATGAGCCAGGGCGCGCCGGTATGGCACCTGCCCACCGCCGAGGCGCTCGGTCGCGCGGACGAGCTCGCCGAGCACGGCGTGCCCGCGCCGCAGATCGTGGCGGGACTGCACCGGATCGGTGTGTCGGGCGTGCCGCTGTCGGTGGCACGCGCCGCTGAGCTCGTGCACGCGGAGCAGCACGCAGGATTCGTGCGCCCGGTCGAGGTGGCGACGCCGGTGGCGGACGCCGGCCCCACGCTCCCGGAGCCCCGGGCGGTCGCTGTCGCACGGGGCGTGAGCCACGGCTATCGCGACGTCGGTGGTGGTCTGCACCCGGTGATCGACGACCTGTCCGTCACGCTCCGCGAGGGTGACCGCGTCGCGCTCGTCGGCGGCAACGGCGCAGGCAAGACCACGCTCATGCGCCTGCTCGCGGGAATCGACGTCCCGCGGGGTGGCACTGTCGAGCTCGACGGGGTCGACACCCGCAAGCAGCGCGCCGGACGGCTCGCCGAGCGAGCGGCCTACCTGGCCCAGCGGCCCGAGCGGATGTTCCTCAAGGCGTCGATCCGCGAGGACGTCGCCCTGTTCCCGGCCGGACGGCGGGCGCCCGACGTCGACGCCCTCGTCGACCGGATCCTCGCCCGGGTGCGCCTGGCCGAGCATGCCGACCGGGACGGGCGCACCCTGTCGGGCGGGCAGCAGCGGCGCGCCACCCTGGCCATCGGCCTGGCCATGCGGCCCGCCCTGCTGCTGCTCGACGAGCCCACCGCGAGCCTGGACGTCAGCAGCCGCGACGACGTCATCGCGATGCTCGCCGACCTCGCCGACGACATCGCCTGCACCGTCGTCGCCACCCACGACATGCACCTCGTCGCCGAGTGGGCGAACCGGGTGCTGGTCCTCGACGCCGGGCGCGTCATCGCCGACACCACACCCCGCGAGCTGTTCGCCGAACCGGGAGTGCTCGCGCCCGCGCACCTGGTGCCGCCGCAGATCACCCAGCTCGGGCTCGCGCTCGGCCTCGACCCGCTGCCCCTGACGGTCGAGGAGTTCGCCGCGCACTACGCGCCCGCACCCGTTGGAGCCCTGACGTGAGCATGACCCGCACGCAGCACGACGTGCTGTCCGTCGAGTGGATCAAGCTCGAGCTGATCCGCACCGCCTACTCCACCCGCGGCGGCCTGTTCGCCGCGATGGACCCGCGCGCCGTCATCGGCTGGTACCTGCTGATGGCGCTCGCCCCGTGGCTCACGCACAACCTCACGACCCTCGCAGCCCTGTTCGTCCTCGGGGCAGTCGCCGTCACGCTCGCCCGGGTCGGGCCGCTCGTCCTTGGCCTGTTCGTGATCGGCCTCGGCTTCGAGCTGCTCTACCTCGCGCTCGCGGCCACCCTGTTCGGCGGCGACCTCACCACGGTGGTCGCACTGCTCGAGGTCACTGCCAAACTCGGCGTGCTCTCGCTGGCGAGCCTCGCCGCATTCGTGTCACTCGACCCCGAGAAACTCTCCGACGCGCTGCTCGCCCTGCGGTTCCCGCCCGCTGTCGCTTTCGCCGTCTCTTACGGCTACCGCATGATGCCGATCCTCGTCGAGGAGTTCTCGACAGTCGTCGAGGGCTACCGGCTGCGCC
>JAEWEI010000327.1 GCA_023389545.1 Actinomycetes bacterium
GGACGCGCGTGCGGTCGACGTCGGCGACGAACTGGGCGACGTAGTCGTTCGCGGGGTCGGAGAGGATCTCCTCGCTGGTGCCCACCTGCACGATGCGGCCGTCGCGCATGACGGCGATCCGGTCGCCGAGGTACATCGCCTCGTTGAGGTCGTGGGTGATGAACACGATGGTCTTGCCGAGGGTCTGCTGGAGCTCGAGGAGCTGGTCCTGCATCTCGCGGCGGATCAGCGGGTCGAGGGCGGAGAACGCCTCGTCCATGAGCAGCACGTCGGTGTCGGCGGCGAGGGCGCGGGCGAGGCCGACGCGCTGGCGCATGCCGCCGGAGAGCTGCGACGGCAGGTGGTCCGCCCAGCGACCGAGCCCCACGAGCTCGAGGGCCTCGCCTGCGCGGCGCCGCCGCTCGGCCTTGTCCACGCCGCGGATCTCCAGCGGGTAGGCGGTGTTGTCGAGGACGCTGCGGTGCGGCAGCAGCGCGAAGTGCTGGAACACCATGCTGACGCGGCGCTGGCGTATCTCGCGCAGCTCCTTGGAGCGCACGGTCGACAGGTCCTGGTCGCCGAGCAGGACGCGGCCGGAGGTGGGGCGTCCGAGCCCATTGAGCATGCGGATCAGCGTCGACTTCCCGGAGCCGGACAGGCCCATCACGACGAAGGTCTCGCCGCTGGCGACCTCGAAGCTCGCGTCGATCACCGCGGCGGTGCCGTGCATGGCGACCTCGTCGCGGGTCGCGCCCTCGCGCAGCCGACGCACCGCTTCACCGGGGCGTCGGCCGAACACCTTGTAGACGTTCTCGGCGCGTACTGCCGTCATGGTCATCCCATCCGCTCACGCTCACCCGGGCCACGCCTGTCGGCGCGGCGCCGCCGGCGGGCGCTGGCGCGCTGCCGGTGGGCCGGGTGGGCCTCGGTCGACGACGGCGCGCACGGGTGTGCGGCGAGCTGCTCGAGGAAGGCCGTCGCCCTCTGCGTCGCGGCCCGTGGAAGGCGGCTGCGACGGGTCGAGGGGGCGGCATCCGAACGGGACCGTCGTCGATCTGTCCGCAGCACCATGCCTCGACTCGCGGGGTGAAAGCGAACTGGCTTTGGGCCCCGTGTCCGATTTGCCGAGCGGGCGGACCGCAAGAAGTGTGCTCTGACCTGCGACTTTACTCAAACTTGGATCGTTACATTTTCGTGACCTTGACACGACCCCCTTCGCGGCCCCTCGCGCTCGCGCGCAGTGACGCACGTCACCTTTGATGTCTGTGCCTCCGCGTCTCACCGCTCGCGCGGAAGTCCCGGCGCGGCGAGCATGGCGGTGCAGGGTCCGCCGACCCGAAAGGGGCGCCGATGTCCGACTTTGACGAGGCCGCCGGGCGGTACAAGGTCCGCGACCTCTCGCTGGCCGCGCAGGGCCGCCACCAGATCCAGCTCGCCGAGCACGAGATGCCCGGTCTGATGGCGCTGCGCGCCGAGCTCGCCGCCGGCCAACCCCTTGCCGGCGCCCGCATCGTGGGGTCCCTGCACATGACGGTGCAGACAGCCGTGCTCATCGAGACGCTCATCGCGCTGGGCGCCCAGGTCCGCTGGGCCTCGTGCAACATCTTCTCGACGCAGGACGAGGCAGCGGCCGCCGTCGTCGTCGGGCCGCATGGCACACCAGGGCGACCCGCGGGCCCGCCCGTCTTCGCCTGGAAGGGCGAGACGCTCGAGGAGTACTGGTGGTGCGCCGAGCAGGTCTTCGCGTGGGAGGGCGCCGGCCCGAACCTCATCCTCGACGACGGCGGAGACGCCACCCTCCTGGTGCTCCGGGGCGTGGAGGCCGAGGCGGCGGGCCTGGCACCGGACGGCCCGGCGCCAGGGGAGCCAGGACACTCCCGGGAGGCCGACGTGCTCGCCGCTGCGCTGCGCCGCTCGCTGGCCGCCGACCCGGGCCGGTGGACCCGGATCGCGGCAGGCGTCCTCGGCGCCACCGAGGAGACCACCACCGGCGTGCGCCGCCTCGACCAGCTCGCCGAGTCCGGGCGCCTGCTGTTCCCCGCGATCGACGTGAACGACTCCGTCACCAAGTCGAAGTTCGACAACCGCTACGGCATCAGGCATTCGCTTCCGGATGGCCTCAACCGGGCCACTGACATGCTCATCGGGGGCAAGATCGCGCTCGTCGCGGGGTACGGCGACGTCGGGAAGGGCGCGGCCGAGGGCCTGCGCGGCCAGGGCGCGCGCGTCGTCGTCTCCGAGATCGACCCCATCTGCGCGTTGCAGGCCGTCATGGACGGGCTCCAGGTGGTGCGCGTCGAGGACGTCGTGGGCCAGGCCGACTTCTTCATCACGACGACCGGGGACCGCGACGTCATCACCGCTGCCCACCTGGCGGCGATGAAGGACAAGGCGGTCGTCGGCAACATCGGCCACTTCGACGACGAGATCGACATGGCCGGATTGGCGGCGTGGCCGGGCGTCCAGCGCACGGAGGTCAAGCCGCAGGTGCATGAGTGGGCGTTCCCCGACGGGCACTCCGTGCTCATCCTGTCCGAGGGGCGGCTGCTCAACCTCGGAAACGCGACAGGCCACCCGAGCTTCGTGATGAGCACCTCGTTCGCGAACCAGGTCATCGCCCAAGTCGAGCTGTTCACCCGGCCCGAGGCCTTCGCGCTCGGCGTGCACCGCCTGCCGAAGCCGCTTGACGAGAAGGTCGCGCGGCTGCACCTCGACGCGCTAGGCGCGCGTCTCACCGAGCTGACCAAGGAGCAGGCCGAGTACCTCGGCGTCGACGTCGGCGGGCCGTACAAGCCCGACCACTACAGGTACTAGCGCCCGCCCAGCCGTCCGCCACAGGCGCGAGCGCGCCGCGAGGCCGCGTCAGTCGACCGGGTCGGGGACCCCGTGGGGAAGCCGCTGCATGAGGACGCTCTCCTGGGCGGCCCGCTGCCTGCCGGCCTCGGCGCTCGCGTGCTCGCGGCGCCGGCGCTCGGCCAGCACCGCCGCCAGGAAGAACTCGGGGTGCGTGCCCGGGGGAGGCGCTGGCGCCACGAAGCGCTGCACCTCGACGGCGAGCTCCGTGCCCAGGCTCGCGCGGGACTGCGGGTGCAACGTGCCCGTCCGGGTGAGGAACTGCCGCACCGACAGCGCGAGCCCGTCAGGCAGCCTCCGCACATCGGCGCCCGCAGCCCACCCGGCCAGGTGCGGGGGCATCTCCACGGGGGCCCGCGCGGTCGTCTTGCCGCGCACCCGCACCGCGTAGGTGCCCGCGAGCAGGTCGCCCACGCGCTTGCCCTGCGGCTGCAGCATCGAGCAGATCAGCGCCACGCTGCCGAAGGTCAGCCAGAGCTCGAAGACGCCCGTCAGCGCCCGCACGAACGCCTGGCGCAGGCGCACCGGCCCGCCGTCGTCCCGCACCACGCGGATGCCCACCACGAGCTTGCCCAACGAACGGCCGCGGGTCAGCGTGTCCACAGCCGTCGGCAGCACCACCAGCACCGTCGCCAGCATCGTCACCGACAAGATGCGCACAGCGGCCTCGCTGGGCGAGAAGCTCGTGCCGCCGAGCACCAGCACTGTGGCGACCAGCAGGATGCCGAGCGCGGTGAGGTCGATGAGCGCCGCCAGCACCCGCGACAAGAACGACGTCGGCCGGGTGTCGAGCAGCACACCCTCTCCGGTGACGATCCCCTCGTCCATCGGGCTCCTCCTGCAGTTGGCGCGGCGTGTGCTGTGGCAGGGTATCCGGCGTGGACCTGGACGCCTTCACCGCCGTGCACGCCCCCGGCTGGGCGCGCCTCGACGAGCTGAGCCGACGCCGCCGGCTGAGCGGCGCCGAGGCAGACGAGCTGGTCCGCCTCTACCAGTCGGTCGCGACCGACCTGTCGAGGGTCAGGTCGAGCGCGCCCGACCCGGAGCTCGTCAGCCGCCTGTCCCAGCTGCTCGGCCGCGCCCGGGCCCGGATCGCCGGCTCGCATGAGCCCAGCTGGCGCGACTTCGCCCGCTTCGTCGTCATCTCCCTGCCAGCCGCGCTGTACCGCATCCGCTGGTGGACGGTGGGGGTCACGGCCGTGTTCCTGGCGCTCGCCGTCGTCGCGGGCGCGTGGGTCGCCACCCAGCCCGAGGCGCTCGCCGCGATGGGCACCGAGAGCGAGCGGCTGGAGTACGTCGAGAACGCGTTCGCCTCGTACTACGACCCGGGGCTCGGCTTCGCCACGATGGTGTGGACGAACAACGCGTGGATCGCGGCGCTGTGCGTCGGCCTCGGCATCACCGGCATCGGCCCGGCCTATGTGCTGATCAGCAACGCCGTCAGCGTGGGCGCCACCGGCGGCATGATGGCGGCCCACGGCGAGCTGGCCCTGTTCCTGCAACTCATCTCCCCGCACGGGTTGATGGAGCTCACCGCCATCTTCGTGGCGGGCGCCGCCGGGCTGCGCCTGTTCTGGACGTGGATCGACCCGGGGCCGCGCCCCCGCGCCCGCGCGCTCGCGGAGGAGGGCCGGGCGCTGTTCACCGTGGCTATCGGCCTGGTGGGGGTGCTCCTGGTCTCCGGGCTCGTCGAGGGGTTCGTCACGGGGTCGAGCCTGCCGTGGGCCGTGAAGATCGCCATCGGCGCCGCGGTGCTCGCCGCGTTCTGGGCCTACACCGTGGTGCTGGGCCGCCGGGCCGTCGCCGATGGCGAGACGGGCGACCTCGAGGACGACCGCGCGGGCTACTCGGTGGCCGTCGCCGGCTGAGAGCCGCCCGCAGGCCCGCGGGCCCAGTCAGGCGTCGAGGATCACGACGTCGTGCGCGTCCGCGTCCTCGGCGAGGAGCCTCGCGAGCGCGTCCGCC
>JAEWEI010000399.1 GCA_023389545.1 Actinomycetes bacterium
GCACGCGCCGGTCGCTGGCGGGCAGCACCCGGCCCCGCAGGGCGAGCACGCGCGCGTCGTCGATCGCCACGACCGTCTGAGCGTCGTCGGGATGCAGTGCCGGACGGGCGCCGTCGGTGGCCAAGGCCCGCCACGCCCCACGCTCGCCCCCGCGCGGCTCACCCCCGCGCGGCTCTCCCCCACGCTCGCCACCTCGATCGCCACCGCGCTCGCCACCGCGGCCCGGCTCCCGTTCGAGCAGCGCCACCGACTCCAGGGTGAACGTCTCCCGCAGCCGCCCGACGAGCGCCTGCGCAGAGTCCTGCCCCGACAGCACGGACCGGGACACTGCCGCGAGCGCCGACGCCTCGGCCCGGGCCCGGAACGCCTGCCCGGTGCGCCGCGCCGCGAGGTCGACCACGGAGGCCACCGCTGCGGCGACCAGCACGAAGACCGCGAGCGCGAGCGCGTTCTCGGGGGCGTCGACGGTGAGTCGTCCGGTGGGCGCGGTGAAGAAGTAGTTGAGCGCGAAGAACCCGGCCACGGCGCTGAACACCGCGGGCCACAGCCCTCCGATCAGCGCGACACCGACGGTCAGCGCGAGGAAGAGCACCAGCTCGGTGGGCAGCCCGAGCCGTCCGTCCATCGGGCGCAGCAGCAGCGTGAGCCCGGCGGTCCCGAGCACGGCCAGCAGCCAGGCGCTGACAGTGCGGCGCCGGGACAGCAGGGACCCGTGCGGCCGCCCGCCGCGCCGTCCGCCCCGGGCCTTCTCGTGGGTCATGAGGTGCACGTCGATGTTCTCGGCGAGGCGCGCGATCTCCACGCCGTTGCTCTCGGAGAGCGCCTCATGCCATCGGCTGCGCCGCGAGACCCCGACGACGATCATCGTGGCGTTGACCCCGCGCGCGAAGTCGATGACGGCGGTGGCCACGTCCTCGCCGACGACTGTGTGGAAGGCGCCGCCGAGCTGTTCGACCAGCTCGCGCTGCGCCGCGATGACGCCGGGGGCGGCGCCGGGCAGGCCGTCGGTGGGCAGCACGTGCACGGCGAGGAGCTCGGAGCCCGCCGAGCGCTGCGTGATGCGGGCTCCGCGGCGGATGAGCGTCTCGCCCTCGGGCCCGCCGGTGACGGCCACGACGATCCGCTCGCGTGCGGGCCACGGCTCCTCGATGCTGTGGTCGCGGCGGTAGGCGGTCAGCGCGTCGTCGACCCGGTCGGCGAGCCACAGCAGCGCCAGCTCGCGCAGAGCGGTGAGGTTGCCGACGCGGAAGTAGGAGGACAGCGACGCGTCGATCTGCTCGGCCCGGTACACGTTGCCGTGTGCGAGGCGTCGGCGCAGGGCCTGCGGCGAGAGGTCCACGAGCTGCACCTGGTCGGCGTCGCGCACCACGTGGTCGGGCACTGTCTCGCGCTGCCGCACCCCGGTGATGGCCTCGACCACGTCGTTGAGCGACTCGAGGTGCTGGACGTTCACCGTGGTGACCACGTCGATCCCGGCGTCGAGCAGGTCGTGCACGTCCTGCCAGCGCTTGGCGTGCTCGACGCCTGGCACGTTGGTGTGCGCGAGCTCGTCGACGAGCGCCACCTGCGGCGCGCGCTTCAGCACCGCGTCGACATCGAGCTCGCCGAACTCCTGGTCGCGGTACGCGACGGTGCGACGCGGCACGACCTCCAGGCCGTCGAGCAACGCCGCCGTGGCCGCCCGCCCGTGCGTTTCCACGAGCCCCACCACCACGTCGGTGCCGCGCGACTGACGCCTGTGCGCCTCGTCGAGCATCGCGTAGGTCTTCCCGACGCCGGGGGCCGCGCCGAGGTACACCGTCAGGCGCCCGCCCCGGCCAGGGCTGCCCGCATGCCAGCCAGGGCTGCCCGCATGCGCGCCCGGGCCGGCCGGCGACGCGGAGTCACCGGCCGGCCGCGGCGCGTCGGGCGCGGGTGTGCTCACGACCCCATTGTGGTCAGCGCGAGGTTCAGCTCGAGCACGTTGACCCGCGGCTCGCCGAGCACGCCCAGGTCACGGCCCTGCGTGGCCTCGCCCACGAGCGACGTGACCTCGGCTGCGGACAGCCCGCGGGCCTGCGCGACGCGGTCGACCTGCTGGTGCGCGTACTCCGGCGAGATGTCGGGGTCGAGCCCCGAGCCCGAGGCGGTGAGCGCGTCCGGCGCCACAGCCGCGGGGTCGACGCCGTCCATCGCGGCCACGTCGGCCCGGCGCTCGCGCACGGTGGCGAGCAGGTCCGGGCTCGTCGGGCCGAGGTTCGATCCGCCCGAGGCGAGCGTGTCGTAACCCCCGGCCGACGGGCGCGGGTGGAACCACTCGTCGCCCTCGAACTGCTGGCCGACCAGCAGCGAGCCGACCGCCTCGTCGGGAGAGGTGACGTGGGCGCCGTCGGCGCTCACGAGGGAGCCGTTCGCCTGCCACGGGAACGCGGCCTGCGCGATCCCCGCCACGGCCAGCGGGTAGGCGAACCCGAGCACGGCGGTGAGGACGAGCAGGACGCGCAGCCCGGCCCAGGTCTGCCGGGTCAGCGCCACGAGCGTGGCGCCGGCCGAGCGGGTGGTGCGCGGACGGGGGTGCGGCGCGACGGGCGTCGCGGTGCGGGGGGTGGTCATGTCAGCCGATCCCGGGGATGAGGGAGACGATCAAGTCGATGAGCTTGATGCCGGCGAACGGCGCGATGAGGCCGCCGACGCCGTAGACGAGCAGGTTGCGGCGCAGCATCACGGCGGCGCTCGCCGGGCGGTACCGCACGCCCCGCAACGCGAGCGGGATGAGCGCCACGATCACCAGCGCGTTGAAGATGACCGCCGAGAGGATCGCCGACTCGGGGCTCGACAGGCCCATCACGTTGAGCACCCCGAGCTGCGGGAAGGCCACCAGGAACATCGCGGGCAGGATCGCGAAGTACTTCGCGACGTCGTTGGCGATCGAGAACGTGGTCAGCGCCCCGCGCGTGATGAGCAGCTGCTTGCCGATCTGCACGATCTCGATGAGCTTGGTCGGGTTCGAGTCGAGGTCGACCATGTTCCCGGCCTCCTTCGCCGCGCTCGTGCCGGTGTTCATCGCCACCCCGACGTCGGCCTGCGCGAGCGCCGGGGCGTCGTTGGTGCCGTCCCCCGCCATCGCGACCAGTCGGCCGGCGGCCTGCTCGCGCCGGATGAGCGCGAGCTTGTCCTCGGGGGTGGCCTCGGCGAGCACGTCGTCGACACCGGCCTCGAGCGCGATCGCGCGGGCCGTCACGGCGTTGTCACCCGTGACCATGACGGTGCGGATGCCCATCGCGCGCAGCTCGTCGAACCGCTCACGCAGGCCGTGCTTGACCACGTCCTTGAGGTGGATGACCCCGAGCACGCGGGCCGGATCCTCGCCGATCTGCTCGGCCACCACGAGCGGCGTGCCGCCCGAGGAGCTGATCGCGTCGACGACCTGCCCGTTCTGCGCCCCGATACTGCCGCCGGTGGACCGCACCCAGGCCGCGACCGCGGCGGCGGCGCCCTTGCGGATGCGGCGCGCCTGGCCGTCGGCGGCATCGCCAGACCCGCTGGGCAGGTCCAGCCCGCTCATGCGGGTGCGGGCCGTGAACGGCACGAGCTCGGCGCCCACCAGCTCGCCGTCCTCCCGGGCGCGCAGGCCCAGCTGCTCCTTGACCAGCACCAGCACGCTGCGGCCCTCGGGCGTCTCATCGGCCATCGAGGAGAGCTGCGCGGCGTCGGCCAACTCGGCGAGGGTGACGCCCTCGGCGGGCAGCAGCTCGGACGCCTGGCGGTTGCCGAGCGTGATGGTGCCCGTCTTGTCGAGCAGCAGCACGTCCACGTCCCCCGCGGCCTCCACCGCGCGGCCCGACATAGCCAGCACGTTGCGCTGCACCAGGCGGTCCATGCCCGCGATGCCGATGGCGGAGAGCAGCGCGCCGATCGTCGTCGGGATGAGGCACACCAGCAGCGCCACCAGCACGATGAGCGACTGCCGGGCGCCCGAGTACACGGCGAAGGGCTGCAGGGTGGCCACAGCCAGCACGAAGATGATGGTCAGCGACGTGAGCAGCACGTTGAGCGCGACCTCGTTGGGCGTGCGCTGGCGCTCGCTGCCCTCGACGAGGGCGATCATCTTGTCCACGAACGTCTGCCCGGCAGGCGCCGTGATGCGGACGACGATGCGGTCCGAGAGCACCACGGTGCCGCCCGTGACCGCCGAGCGGTCGCCGCCGGACTCCCGGATCACCGGGGCCGACTCCCCGGTGATGGCCGACTCGTCGACGCTCGCGATGCCCTCGACCACGTCGCCGTCGCCGGGGATGACCTCCCCCGCGACGACCACGACCACATCGCTGACGGCGAGCGTGGAGGACGGCACGGGCGCGGTGGGCAGGTCGGACAGCGCCACACCGCCCACGGCGTCCTGCGGCGCCAGCACTCGTCGGGCGGTGGTCTGCGCCTGCGTGGCGCGCAGGCTCGCGGCCTGAGCTTTGCCCCGGCTCTCCGCGACGGCCTCGGCGAGGGTCGCGAACACGACCGTGAACCACAGCCAGATCGTCACCGAGACCGCGAAGACGCCCGGGTCGAGCACCGTGAGCACTGTCGACGCGACGGCCCCGATCTCGACGACGAACAGCACGGGCGCGTGGGAGAGCTCGCGCGGGTCGAGTTTGCGCAGCGCCACGGGGAGCGCCGCGAGGAGTTGGCGGCCGCTCAGCGCGCGCCGGTTGCCCGTCGGGCGGGGCGCGCCGAGGGGCTCCATAGGTCCAGGGTCGACCGATGCCCCCGCGGGGGCCACCAGGGTCGGATGCATGACGGTGTCCTTCATGAGAGGGACTCGGCGATCGGGCCGAGGGACAGGACGGGGATGAAGGTCAGGCCGACGACCACGAGCGTCACCGCGACCAGGAGGCCCACGAACAGCGGGCGGTGCGTCGGGAGGGTGCCCGAGCCGGCGGGGACCGTCTGCTGGCTCGCGAACCGGCCCGCGAGGGCCAGCACGAGCGCGATGGGCACGAAGTGCCCGAGGAGCATCGCCAACCCGAGGAGCGTGTTGTAGAAGGGCGTCGAGACGGTCAGGCCCGCGAACGCGCTGCCGTTGTTGTTCCCGGCGGAGGTGAACGCGTACAGCACCTCGGACAGGCCGTGCGGCCCGGCCTCCTGCATCCCGGCCTGCCCCGCCGTCGTCGCGATGGCCACGGCGGTGCCGAGCAGCACCACGGCGGGCACCGCGAGCACGTACAGCGCGACGAGCGTGATCTCCTGGCGGCCGATCTTCTTGCCCAGGTACTCGGGTGTGCGCCCGACCATGAGCCCGGCGACGAAGACGGCGACGATCGCCAGCACGAGCATCCCGTAGAGGCCCGATCCGACGCCGCCGGGGGCGACCTCGCCGAGCATCATCGTGAAGATCGTGACGCCGCCGCCCGGCGCGGTCAGCGAGTCGTGCATCGCGTTGACGGCGCCCGTGGACGTCCCCGTTGTGGAGGCCGCGAACAGCGCGCTGCCCGCGGCGCCGAACCGGGTCTCCTTGCCCTCCGACGCGGCGCCCACGAGCTGCGGCGCCGCCCCCGGCGCTGCCATCTCAGCCCAGGTCAGCAGCCCCACGGCGGCGACCCACAGCGTGGCCATCGCCCCGAGGACCGCGTGGCCCTGCCGCTTGTCGCCCACCATGAGGCCGAACGTGCGCGGCAGCGCGGACGGGATGAGCAGGATCAGGAAGACCTGGAGCAGGTTGCTGACCGGCGTCGGATTCTCCAGGGGGTGCGCGGAGTTCGCGTTGAAGAACCCGCCGCCGTTGGTGCCGAGCAACTTGATCGACTCCTGCGAGGCGACGGGCCCCCCGAGCACGCTCTGCGTGCCGCCCGCGAGGGTGGTGACCTCGGTGGGGCCCGCGAAGTTCTGGATGACGCCCGTCACCACCAGCAGCACCGCGCCGATCGCCGCGATCGGCAGCAGGATGCGCACTGTCGACCGGACCATGTCGGACCAGAAGTTGCCGACCCGCCCCTCGGCGCCCGAGCGCGCGAACCCGCGGATCAGCGCCACCACCACGGCGATGCCGACGGCCGCCGAGAGGAAGTTCTGCACCGCGAGGCCCGCCATCTGCAGCAGGTGTCCGGCGGCCTGCTCGCCCGAGTACCACTGCCAGTTCGTGTTCGTCACGAACGAGACGGCGGTGTTCCAGGCGCCAGCGGGGTCCATCGGCGACATGCCCAGCGACATCGGCAGATGGTTCTGCAGGCGCGCGAGGCCGAACAGCAGCAGCACCGACGCCAGCGAGAACCCCAGCAGTGAGAGCAGGTACGCGCTCCAGCGCTGGTCGGCGTCGGGGTCCACGCGCATCAGCCGGTAGCCGGCCCGCTCGACGCGCAGGCTCCGGGGCGAGGTGAAGACCCGCGCCATGTACGCGCCGAGCGGCGCGTGCACCGCCGCGAGCAGGGCGACCAGCAGGGCGATCTGGCCGACGGCGGCCCAGGTCGCGCTCATCGGGTCGAGTCCGGGCGGATCAGGGCGACGAACAAGTAGACGAGCACCGCGGCCGTGACCACCACCGCGGCCCAATCGGCCCCGGTCACGGGTGGTCCAGCGTGCGTGCGACGAGCGCCACGGCGGCGATGAACGCCACAGTCAGCGCGAGGAAGGCCAGGTCGGCCATGAGGGACGCCTTCGGGGAGTCGGGCGGTCCGCGTGACGGACCGGTGCGCACCCGCGCACACCCCCTGTCCTACGCCCGCCACGAGCCTCCGCAACCCGGTGTTGACGACTCCTTAGCGCCCCTGGCAGCCGCGTTGACACATCCCTGACGGGCCCGGGCGCTCCGACGACGAACGCCCGCACCGGCCCCGGGAGATCGGGGCGGTGCGGGCGCTCAGTCTGGGTGCGACCGGCCTGGCGCGACCGGCTCAGCGGTCCACGCGGGCGTTCCCGCCACCGGCGAGCTTGAGGACCTCGGCCTTGGTGACCATCGTCGTGTCGCCGGGGGTCGTCATCGCCAGGGCGCCGTGGGCGGCGCCGTACTCGACGGCCGTCTGCAGCGGCTGGCCGTCCAGGAGCCCGTAGATGAGGCCGGAGGCGAAGGAGTCCCCGCCGCCGACCCGGTCCAGGATCTCCAGGCGCTCACGGTGCGTGGACTGCACGACGCCGGTCTCGCGCGACCAGGCCAGGGCGCCCCAGTCGTTGATGGACGCGGAGTGCACGGTGCGCATCGTGGTGCCGATGACCTGGAAGTTCGGGAACGCGGCGGCGGCCGTCTCGATCATCGCGGCGAACTTGTCGACCTCGAGCGCGGAGAGGTTGTCGTCGACGCCCTCGACCTCGAAGCCGAGCGAGGCGGTGAAGTCCTCCTCGTTGCCGATCATCACGTCGATGAACGGGGCGATGGCCCGGTTGACCTCCTGCGCCTTGGCCTGGCCGCCGATGGAGCGCCACAGGCTGGGCCGGTAGTTGAGGTCGTAGGACACGATGGTGCCGTGCTTCTTGGCGATCTGCACCGCCTCGATGACGGTCTCGGCGGCGGACTCCGAGAGGGCCGCGAAGATGCCGCCGGTGTGCAGCCACCGCACGCCGAGGTCGCCGAACAGGTGCTCCCAGTCGATGTCGCCGGGCTTGAGCTGCGACGCGGCGGTGTGGCCGCGGTCGCTGACGCCCACGGCGCCACGGACCCCGAAGCCGCGCTCGGTGAAGTTCAGGCCGTTGCGGACCTCGCGGCCGATGCCGTCGTAGGGGGCCCACTTGACGAACTGGGTGTCGACGCCGCCCTGGAGCATGAAGTCCTCGACGAGGCGCCCGACCTCGTTGTCCGCGAGCGCCGTGACGATCGCGCCGCGCAGCCCGAACGCCCGGCGCAGGCCGCGGGTCACGTTGTACTCGCCGCCGCCCTCCCAGGCGCGGAAGGAGCGCGCGGTGCGGACCCGGCCCTCGCCCGGGTCGAGTCGCAGCATCACCTCGCCCAGGGACACCGCGTCGTAGCGGCACTCGGAGGCGGGGCGGATGGCGAGCTGAGACATGGGTCAGTCCTTCGTGGTGCGGGAGGGGTCAGCGGGTGAGGGCGACGGCGTCGGCGGTGAGCTGCGTGATGCCGGCGAAGTCGCCTGCGGCGACGCGGTCGCGGGGGACCATCCAGGAGCCGCCCACGGCGGCCACGGACGGGATGCTCAGGTAGTCCTGCAGGTTCTTGGGGCCGATGCCGCCGGTGGGCACGAACGTGACCTGGCCGAACGGCGCGGCGAGCGCGGCGATGGCGGGGGCGCCGCCGGAGGTGCCGGCGGGGAAGAACTTCACGGTGGTGAGGCCGAGCTCGAGCGCGGCCTGGATCTCTGTCGCGGTGACGGCGCCGGGCAGGGCGAGCACGCCGAGCTCCTGGCAGCGCTCGACGACGGCGCGGCTGAGGCCGGGCGAGACGACGTAGGACGCGCCGGCGGCGACGGCCTGGTCGACCTGGGCGACGGTCAGCACGGTGCCGGCGCCGACGAGGATGTCGCCGCGGTCGGCCATCGCGCGGATGGAGTCGGGGGCGGCGGCGGTGCGGAAGGTGACCTCGGCGACGGGCAGCCCGCCGGCGACGAGGGCGCCGGCGAGGGCGTCGGCATGGGCGGCGTCATCGAGCACGACGACGGGGACGAGACGTGCGTCGCTGAGGGCGGCGAGGGTATCCACGGTGATCCATTTCGCTAGGCGCAACGCCTATCGCGCTGCGTGAAACATGGTCTCACAGCACACCGTGGTCCTCAAGCACCTGCGCAGGTCAGCGCACCTTGCGCATCTCCAACGCGAGCGAGAGCGTCAGCCGCGTCCGCGGATCATGCAGATCCGCCCCGGTGAGGTCCGCGATCCGGGCGATCCTGTGCTTCATCGTGTTGTAGTGGATGTACAGGCGCCGAGCGGCCTCCGCGCCGTTGCCGACGCCCAGGAACTCCTCGAGCGTCCGGCACAGGTCTCCCCCGTGCTCGGCGTCATGCCGCACCAGCGGCCCGATCGCGTCCTCCACGAACGCGTCCAGCGCCTCCCTCGGCACCGAGAGCAGCAGCCGCTCCACCGCCAGGTCCTCATGCCACACCACCTCGCGCGCGGTGCCCTCGGCAATCCGCAGCGACTCCCGCGCCCCCGCGTGACTGTCCGCCAGCGCGCCCGGGTCCCGCGCGATGGGGCCCACCGCCACCACCACCGGATGCTGCGCGACCTCGGCCAACGCGCGCCGCCACCGGTCGGCCGGGTCGTCGAGCACCCCGCCACGGATCGCGGACCTGTCCAGGGCCGCCTGCGGCACGATGGCGACGACCTCGCGCCCGCGCGACCACACCAGCGCCTCGGCGCCGAGCACCCTCGGGGTCACAGCGGCGACCTGCCCGTCGGCAAGCTCGGCAGCGCAGCGGCCCAGCACCACGGCATGCGGCGCGCTGAAGTCCCAACCGAACAGCCGCGAGCGCTGCCGCACGAACATCTCGTCCAGGTGCGGGCCGCTCACCAGCTCCTCGAGGAAGAGCCCACGGAGCCGGCGGTCGAGCTCGATTCCGGCGATGGCCTGCGCGATGTGCATCCCCGCCGCGAAGCAGGACTGCCGGATGAGCCGGCGCTGGCCCAGGCTCGGCTCGTCCCGCCCTCCCACCAAGATCCGGCCACGGCGCTTGCCCGCGACGGTGATCGCGAACTCCCACGGGTCGCCTACGTCGCCGCCCGCGACGCCCTCGCCGCTGCCGAGCACCACCGCGTCCTCGTCGACGATCCGCACGTCCCGGTCGAGCGCGCCCGCCAGCGTGCGCGCGATCTCCTCGAGCCCGCCGCCCGCGAGCGCGACGCCCGTGAGCCGCTCGCGGATGAGCTCGGCGCCGCCGGGCTCGGCGCCGTACTCGGCCAGCACCACGGCGAGCACCGCGCCGATCACCTCGTTGAACGAGGTCGTGTCTGGCATGACCAGCACGGGGAAGGCCAGGCGCTCGGCCACCTCCACGAGCCGCGGGGGCAGCTCCTCAAGGTAGCGCATCGGCTTGATCGCCAGGGCCGCGAGGCCGCGCGCCGCGAGCTCGGGCACCAGCTCCACCAGCCGCTCGGGCCGCTCGCGCACCGGGTAGGCGGTGGTGAGCAGCAGCTCGCCGCTCTTGACGAAGTCCTCGATGTCCGGGACCTCCATGACGTTGACCCCGGACACCACCCGGTCGAGGCCGCCCGCGCCTCCCAGGACATAGGTCCCGCGAAGCGCGCCCAGGGTCATGATCTCGCGGACCGTCACCGACGTCACAGCATCTCCCATCGTCCGATTCGGACAATCGTAGGGCTGAAGTCAGGCCGATGCGGACGCAGCCATCTGAGGCGTCACTTCGTACATTCGTGAGCATGACAACGATGTTCAAGGGCCGGCTCGGAGCGGTGCGCCACGTGCGCGTGCCGTTCGGCCTTGAACCGTGGCGAGAGGCGGGGCCTTTCCGCCTCGTCCATGTCGGACAATCTGCAGTCATCCTCGCCCGGCCCGTCGAGCGCCGCGAGGGCCACCGCAGCGAGCTGGTGGCCGTCACCTCCCGCATGCGGGGCCTGGTTCCCGGCGGGATCTGCCTGCCGGATCACGCCGAGTTCGCCGAGTTCGCGCACCGCGTCTCCGGCGACGAGCCGGTGCGCCCCGCCCAGGCGCCCCGCGTGGTGCGCCTCGACGCCTGGCTCGCCGACCCGCCGCGCGAGGTCGAGCGGGTGGACCTGCGCCTGCCGCCCACCGTGCTGGACCCGCGGGCTGTGGCGCTGATGAGCTCCACCCTGGCCGCCGTGCCCGTCCACGCGCCGGACCCCGTCATGGACCCGCGCGCACAGCGCGAGCTCGCCGGCCCGCTGGCCCGTGCGGCCCTCAATGGTGACGACCTGCTGGCCCACGACCTGCTGGTGCGCCTCATCGGCGCGGGGCCCGGCACGACGCCGGCGGGCGACGACGTGGTCATCGGGGTGCTCGCCACGCTCTCCGCAGCGCGCGGCCTGCCCGGCGCCGACGACGCCGCGCAGCGCCTCGCCGCGCCAGTGGCGGCGCTCGTCGACCAGACCACCGCGATGTCCCGGCATGACCTGCTCGCCGCGACGGACGGCGAGTTCGCCGAGCACGTGCACGGCCTGGTGCGGGCGCTGACGGACCCGGACCTCGTCGTCGAGACCGTCGACCACGCCCGCACCTGGGGCGCCAGCTCCGGCATCGACCACGCCAGCGGCGCCACGGCCGCCGCGCGCGCCGTGCTCGCCCTCACCACTGACCAGATCCCATCCCGCTCGACTCACAGGAGGAGCGCATGAGCGCACCCGATACGACAGTGCTGCGCGCCCGCGTGCTGCCCCGCCTCTACCGCGACTCGGTGGCGCTGATGGCGCTGGCCTCGGCTACCGAGAAGCGCGACGGCGTGCGGCGCGTCGGCGCCGTGATGGCCACGCCCGGCAACCTCGAGATCCTCGAGCGCTCGTCGATGCGCCCCGACGACCTGGTCGCCGCGCCCGACGACCTGCTGCTTGTCGTCCGCGCCGATGACGAGACGATCGCGCAGGAGGCCCTCGACTCGGCTGAGGCCGGGCTGACGGCCGTGGAGAAGTCCACCGCCGAGCGCGCCGAGCAGCTCCCGCAGTCCATCGCCGAGGGGGTGGCCGCCGCCCACGGCGCCACGCTCGCCACCATCTCCACGCCGGGCGCCTACGCCCCCGCCGTGGTGGAGCAGGCGCTGCGCAACGACCTGCACGTCTTCTGCTTCTCGGACAACGTCTCGATCGAGGACGAGGTGCGGCTCAAGCGCCTCGCGGTCGACCGCGGGCTGCTGCTCATGGGGCCCGACTGCGGCACGGCCATCCTGGACGGCGTCCCGCTCGGGTTCGCCAACGTGGTGCAGCAGGGTTCCGTGGGCATCGTGGCCGCGTCGGGCACGGGCGCCCAGGAGGTGTCCTGCCTGCTCGACGTCGCGGGCTGCGGCGTGTCCCAGCTCATCGGCGTGGGCGGCCGCGACCTGGGCGCCGAGGTGGAC
Source organism: Actinomycetes bacterium (assembly GCA_023389545.1). GTDB lineage: Bacteria > Actinomycetota > Actinomycetes > Actinomycetales > Cellulomonadaceae > Cellulomonas_A. Next base: position 11,934 of record JAEWEI010000399.1, read on the forward strand.
GGCCTCATGACCCACCACGCGCTCGACATGCTGAGCGCGGACGACGCCACCAAGGTCGTGGTCGTCGTCTCGAAGCCGCCGGCCCCCGCGGTCGCGGAGCGCCTCCTGGCGCGGCTCGCCATCCTCGGCAAGCCGGTCGTGGCCTGCCTGCTCGGCCTTCCGGACTCCGACGGCCCCGTGGTGGTGCGCGGCACGCTCGAGGGCGGCGCCATCGCCGCCGCGGAGCTCGCGGGCCACCCGCTGGCCATCGAGGCCGCCGCCACCCCGGACCTGGACAAGCCGCTCTCGGGCGGTGTGCTGGGCTTGTACACGGGCGGCACCCTGGCCTCCGAGTCGAAGGTCATCCTGGGCGCCGCTGGCGTCCACGCCGAGATCCTCGACCTGGGCGACGACGAGTTCACCGCCGGGCGCCCGCACCCGATGATCGAGCCGGCCGAGCGATCGGCCCGCGTCGCCGCCGCTGGCGAGAACCCGCAGGTCGGGCTCGTCCTGGTCGACCTGGTGCTGGGCCACGGCGCCTCCGCGGACCCTGCCGCGCCGCTCGCCGAGGCTGTCCGCGCGGCACGCGCCGCCGCCGCGAAGGATGGCCGCGAGCTGGTGGTCGTGGGCTCCGTCTGCGGCGCCCCCGACGACCCGCAGGGCATCGACCAGCAGCGCGCCGTGCTGCGCGACGCCGGCGTCCTGCTGCACCCCTCCAACGCGTCCGCGGCCCGCTACGCCGCGGCCCGCGCCACCGTCGCGTCCACTGGCGCGCTCACGAGCTCCCCGAAGGAGGACGCATGATCACCGGCGGTATCCGCGTCGTCAACGCTGGCCTGCCTCTCATCGTCGAGGGGTTGCCCGCCGAGGATGTCGTCCAGCTCGACTGGCGGCCGCCCGCATTCGGCGACGCCGTCGCGGCCGTCGCGGCGGCGGGGCTCAACGACGACATCACCCGTGAGGCCAACCGCCGCGCGCTGGCCGCCGTGCACGCCGTGCGCCCGCGCCTGGTCGCGGTCCGCCCCGCCCGGGCGGTCGTCCCCGGCCTCGCCGACGCGCGCGTGCTGCTGCACGCCGGGCCGCCCATCGAGGTCGAGCGCATGTGCGGCCCGATGCTCGGCGCCTTGGTCGGCGCGAGCCTGTTCGAGGGCTGGGCGGCCACGCCCGACGAGGCCCGCGAGCTGCTGCGCACCGGTCAGATCCAGGTCGACCCGTGCCACCACCACGGGGCCGTCGGCCCGATGGCCGGTGTCGTGTCCCCCTCGATGCCCGTGCTGGTCGTCGAGGACGGGGACCGCCGCGCCTTCGCGACCCTCAACGAGGGCCTCGGCAAGGTGCTGCGGTTCGGCGCCTTCGACACCGAGGTCATCACCCGCCTGCAGTGGATGCGGGACGTGCTGGGCCCGGTGCTCGACTCGACGCTCCAGGCCTACGGCCCGATCGACGTCACGTCGCTGATCGGCCAGGCGCTCGCGATGGGCGACGAGGGCCACAACCGGAACGTGGCGGCCACGAGCCTGCTCACCCGCCGGCTGGCCCCGACGCTGGCCACGCTGCCGCGCGGCGTCGAGGTGCTCGACTTCCTGGCCGGGAACGACCACTTCGCGCTGAACATGTCGATGGCGGGCGCGAAGCTCGCGATGGACGCGGCCGTCGGCATCGAGGGCTCCACCCTCGTCACCACGATGGCGCGCAACGGGGTCGAGTTCGGCCTGCGGGTCGCCGGCGCGGGCGAGCGCTGGTTCACGGCCCCGGTGGGCCCCGCCGACGGGTTGTTCTTCCCCGGTTTCAGCATCGACGACGCGAACCCCGACCTGGGCGACTCGGCGATCACCGAGACCCTCGGCCTGGGAGGCTTCGCGATGGCGGCCTCCCCCGCGATCGTGCAGTTCGTGGGCGGGACGCCCGACGACGCGCTGGCCACCACCCGGTCGATGCGCCGCATCACGATGGCCCCGCACCCGGCGTACATGCTGCCCCCGCTGAACTTCACGGGGACGCCCAGCGGCATCGACGTGCTGAAGGTCCTCGACACGGGTGTGCTGCCGGTGATCAACACCGGCATCGCGCATCGCGAGGCGGGCGTCGGGCAGATCGGCGCCGGCATCGTCGAGGCGCCGAGCGCCGTGTTCACGCAGGCCGCGCTGGCCCTGCGCGAGCTCCGGGACTCTCGATGAAGGGCTCCGTGCTGGTCGCCATCGGCGGCAACGCGCTGGTCCTGGACGGCGAGCCCGGGTCGGTGCCCCTCCAGCTCGAGCGGGCGGCGCAGTTCGCCGAGCAGGTCGCCGACCTGGTCGCCGACGGCTGGCGGGTGCTGGTGTCGCACGGGAACGGGCCGCAGGTCGGTTTCATCTTGCGGCGCGGCGAGCTCGTGGCCCCGGACGCCGATTTCGAGGGGCTGCCCGACCTGCCCCTGTGGCTGGCGGTGGCCGACTCCCAGGGCGGCATCGGGCACATCCTGACGATGGCGCTGGACACCGCACTGGAGCGCCGCGGGCTGGACGAGCGCGCGGTCACGGTGCTCACCCACTCCGAGGTGGACCCGCAGGACACGGCGTTCAGCAACCCGTCGAAGCCGATCGGCTCCCAGCTCACCGGTGACACCGCCCGCGCGCGGGCCGCAGCGGAGGGGTGGACGGTCGTCGAGACCAGCCCGGGGGCGTTCCGCCGGGTGGTCGCGAGCCCGCCGCCGCTGCGCATCGTCGAGGCCGAGCAGATCCGCGCCCTGACCCCGCACGCGGTCGTCGTGGCCGCGGGCGGAGGTGGCATCCCGGTGGCGCGCACCGCCACCGGGTGGCACGGGGTCGACGCGGTGGTCGACAAGGACCGCGCGTCGGCGCTGCTGGCCGCCACGGCCGGCGTCGACACGCTGGTGCTGGTGACCGGCGTGGACCACGTCTACGTCGGCTGGGGCACGCCCGACCAGCGCTCGCTGGACGAGGTGGACGCCGCCGAGCTGCGCGCCCACCTGGAGGCCGGCGAGTTCCCGGCGGGGTCCATGGGCCCCAAGGTCGAGTCGGCGCTGCAGTTCGTCGAGGACGGCGGGAAGCGCGCCGTCATCACCTCCCTGCCCCGGTTGCGCGACGCGCTCGCCGGGGACTCAGGGACGCATGTCATCCTCCGGCAGTCCACGGCCTCTGCGACCGCTCTGCCGATCGTCCCCACCCCCCGCCCCGAACAGGAGATCTGATGAGCATCACAGTCCCCGCAGAGCCGTTCCCGTTCACGTTCGACCCTCGCCAGACCGCGCTCATGTGCATCGACTTCCAGCGTGACTTCGTGGAGGCGGGCGGGTTCGGCGAGTCGCTCGGCAACGACGTCTCGCGGCTGCGCGGCACGATCGAGCCCACCCAGCGCGTCCTCGCGGCGTTCCGCGAGCTCGGCGCCACGGTCATCCACACCCGTGAGGGCCACCGCCCCGACCTGACCGACCTGTTCCCCGCCAAGCGCGACCGCGGCAACCCGTCGCTGCGCATCGGCGAGGAGGGCCCGATGGGCCGGCTCCTGGTGCGCGGCTCGCGCGGCCACGACATCATCCCGGAGCTCGCGCCCATCGAGGGCGAGGTCGTGCTGGACAAGCCCGGCAAGGACTCGTTCTACGGCACCGACCTCGACACGATCCTGCGGGCCCGTGGCATCACGCGCCTGATCGTCACCGGCGTCACCACCGAGGTGTGCGTCCAGTCGACGGTGCGCGCCGCGAACGACCGCGGGTTCGAGTGCCTGATCCTCTCGGACTGCACGTCGTCGTACTTCCCCGAGTTCCACGAGTCCGCGCTGGCGATGTTCGCAGCTCAGGGCGGCATCGTCGGGTGGGTCGCGGACTCCGCTGCCCTGCTCGGCGCGATCAGCTCCGGTGAGAGCGGAGGAGAGGCATGAGCACCGTCGCTGCTGCACCGAGGCGCGACGCCGAGGCGCCCGTCAAGCTCAAGTGGTGGGTCCCGGGCGACTGGAACGGGCTGTTCGGCCTCGGCACGAACGTCCTGCTCAACGTCATCGTCCTGACGGGCCTGTGCCTCGCCGTCGTCAAGATCCCGAGCGAGACCGTCTACGGGCGGGTGCTGCCCGCGCTGGGCATCGCGCTGCCGCTCGGCAACATCTGGTACGCGATCCTCGCGCGCCGCCTCGCCCGCCGCGAGAACCGCACGGACGTCACGGCGCTGCCGTACGGCCCGAGCGTCCCGCACACGTTCATCGTCGTCTTCGTGGTCATGCTCCCCGTGTTCCTGCAGTCGGGCGACGCGATGAAGGCATGGCGCGCGGGCCTGGCCTGGGCGTTCATCATCGGGTGCATCATCCTGTTGGCCGCGGTCTTCGGCCCGTGGCTCCGCAGGATCACGCCCCGGGCCGCGCTGCTCGGCGCGCTCGCCGGTATCTCCATCACGTTCATCGCGATGCGGCCGGCCGCGCAGATCTGGCAGGCGCCGTGGATCGCGTTCATCGCGCTGGCGTTCATCCTCGTGGGCTGGCTGGGCAACCGCCCGATGCCGTTCAACGCCCCCGTCGGGCTGCTCGCGGTCGTCGCCGCCACTGTCGTCGCCTGGGTCGGCGTGGCGCTGGGCTGGAGCGGGATCCTGGAGCCGAGCGCCGTCTCGGACTCGATCGCGAACCTCGCCATCAACCTGCCGTTCCCCACGGGTGACGTGATCACGGGCCTGCAGGACATCGCGCCGCTGCTCGCCTCGGCCATCCCCCTCGGCATCTACAACTTCACCGAGGGCATGACCAACGTCGAGTCGGCCGCCGCCGCCGGTGACCGCTACTCGGTCCGCCAGGTCCTCACGGCCGACGGCCTGGGCGCCATCGTCGGCGCGTTCCTCGGCTCGCCGTTCCCGCCCGCCGTGTACATCGGCCACCCGGGCTGGAAGCAGGTCGGTGGCCGCATCGGCTACTCGCTGGTCACCGGCATCGTCGTCGCGGTGGTCTGCTTCACGGGCCTGATCGGCACGTTCCTGGCGATCTTCCCGATGCAGGCGCTCGTGCCCGTGCTGCTCTACATCGGCCTGGTCATCGGCGCGCAGGCGTTCAACGTGAGCGCCAAGCGGTACGCCCCGGCGATCGTCATCGCGATGCTGCCCAGCGTCGCGGAGTGGGCCACCGGGCAGATCGACAACGCCCTGGCCGCCGCCGGCACCACGGTGTCCGACGTCGGGCTCCCCGCCCTCATCGACAACGGGGTGATCTACGACGGCCTCAAGCTGCTGGGCCAGGGCGCGGTGCTCGTGGGCGTCATCCTCGGCGCGATCACGTGCTTCATCATCGACCGCAAGATGTACGCCGCGGCGATCGCCTCGGGGCTCGGCGCGGTGCTGTCCTTCGTGGGCCTCATCAACGCCTACGAGATCGGCTTCAACGCCGCGCCGTCCGTCACGCTCGGCTACGTGTTCCTCGCGCTCATCCTCGCCGGCTTCGGCTGGAAGGCGCGCAATGACAAGAACACCGAGCTGGACGACGACATCCTGTTCGTCAACGGCACCCTCATGCGGGGCCTGGAGCTGCACCCGAACCTCGCGGGCGCGGAGTTCATCGAGGAGATCGCCACGGCGCCCCTCTACCGGGTGCACACCATCGGCGACGTCCACCCCGGCATGTACAAGGTGGCGGACGACGAGCAGGGCGCGTCGATCTCCGGCGAGCTCTACCAGGTGCCCATCGAGGTCCTGCTGAAGGTCATCGAGGGCGAGCCCCCGGGGCTGTACCGCGGCGCGGTGCAGCTCGCCGACGGGCGTGTGGTGCCCGGGATCCTGTACGAGCGCGAGCGCGCCGAGCAGCACCCGGAGATCACGCAGCACGGTGGGTGGCGCGAGTACCTGGCCGCCGCGGCCGCAGCGGCCGGCGCCACGCGCTAGCCGGCCAAGCGCAGGGCTCACCTGCACAGACGACGTCGGGCCCCCGAGGATCACTCCTCGGGGGCCCGAATTCGTTCGTGCGAGGCGGGTCAGATCCCGCAGCTCGAGGACCCCGACGCGGAGCCGCTCGACGTCCCCGTCACCCGCAGGCACGGGGTGGGCGACTGCACGGTCGCCCCGCCGGCGCTGAGCGTGAACCGGTGCTGTGAGTAGGCCCTGCCGGTGTTGGACACCACGCCGGACCCGCTGTTGATCCGTCCCTGGTAGCTCCAGCCCGGCGTCGACGTCTCGCCGCCCGCGTCGGCGAGCCACGCGCTGGTCACCGTGGAGCCCGAGGAGCACCAGCCGCCCACCGTGTAGTAGGTGTACAGCGTGTTGCCGAGCCCGGACCGGGCGCTGCCGTTCTGCCGCGCCGTCCAGCAGCCCGTCGCGAGGATGCCCACGGAGCGGCCAGCGGCGGTGGCGGTGCTGAGGCTGCGCCGGGCGGCGGCGTCGAGCGGCTGCTGGGCGCCCCGGGTCAGCACGATCTCCGCCGGCAGGTTGCTGGCGATGAACGCCTCCCGGTCGGCGGGGCTCAACGTGCCGAGGTACGCCTCGAGCTCCGGGCTGAGCGCGTCGACGCCGGCGACGGCTGACGTCGACACGCTGTCGGCCACAGCCAGGCTGGGCCCAGCGGCCAGGCTGGGCGCCGCGGCGAGGATGAGCCCGGCGGCGGCGATCGTGGCAACGGTGGCGGTGCGGAACCTGCGCATGTGTCTCCCCTAGGTGGTCAGGACGGGGCCTTCGGGGCCGACCACGAGAGGAGGCCCCCTTGCTCCCGCGTTGAGCCAACCAGGGAACCTGGCGATGCGCACTACCTTGCGGCGCACGCTACTGCTAGCGTGCGCCGCATGGAACCGACCGCGGAAGGCGTGCTCACCCAGATGCGCAAGGGTGTGCTCGAGTTCTGCGTGCTGGCCTACCTGCGCTCCGGCCCGGCCTACGGGCTCGAGATCGCCACCGAGCTCGGCCGCCACGAGACGCTGTTCACCAGCGAGGGCACGCTCTACCCGCTGCTCGCCCGGCTCCGCAAGCAGGGCTGGGTCGAGACCACCTGGCAGGAGTCCCGTAGCGGGCCGCCCCGGCGCTACTACTCCCTCACCGACGAGGGCCGCGCGGCCGTCCGCACCTTCGCCGCGATCTGGTTCCCGTTCAGCGACGGCGTGGACGCCGTGCTCGGAAAGGCCAGTTGATGACCACCCCGAACCTGCCCCTCGTCGAGGCGTACCTCGAGGACCTCGACCGCGCGCTGGCGGGCATCGACCCGGCCGAGCGCGCCGACGTCGTCGCCTCCATCCGCGAGCACGTCGACGACTCCCTGGGCGAGGAGCCCACGCCGCAGGACGTGCAGGACGTGCTGCGGCGGCTCGGACCTGTCGAGCGGATCGCCCGCGAGGCGGACGCCACCGGGCCCGCCCTGCTCGGCCCGGCCTCGGCCACAGCGCCGCACCCCGTGGGCCACCCCGCCCGGTCAGGGCCCGCGCTGCTCGCCCTCGCCGCGCTGTCCCTCGCCCTCATCCCCGCCCTGCCCGTCGCGGCAGTCGCCCTGGCGCTCGCCGTGGGCATCGCCGCCGTGCTGGGAGCCCGTCGCACGGACGGGCCCACCGGCTTGCTGCGCGCCGCCGCCGCGCTGGCCGCGCTGACGATCCTGCTGACCGTGCTCGCCGCCACGACCCTGCTCAGCACACGCACCGAACTCTCGATCGAGGCCCCGATCGAGGTCGTCTCCCCAGGAGGTGGATGACATGGCCGACGACGACGTCGACAACACCACCGAGGCGCCGCCCACCGAACGCGAGCTGCGCCGCATGGTGCTGCTCCGTCGCAGGGCGCAGCGCCGACCGCTGAGCTCGCAGGCGGTGCTGGCCCTCGCGATGCGCGTCGGCCCGCCGCCGCCGGCCTCACACGGCACCACGGCGGGCTGACCTGGGCCCGGCTTGACGCCAGACCGCCCGAAGCACCATTTTTCGTGCATGGTGACCATCGGCAGATACACGGTCCTCGTCGACGACCTCGACCGGGCACAGGAGTTCTACGCCGCCGCGTTCGGCTTCACGACCCTCTACGACGAGCAGCCCTCCCCCGGCTTCCGCTACGTGCACGTCGGCCCCGGCGGCCTGCAGGATCCGGGCCTGTGGCTGTTCGCCGCGACGTCGGACGAGGCCCGGGCACGCGCCGGGAACCAGACCGCCGGGTACCCGCTGCTGGTGCTCTACACCGACGCCCTCGACGCCGACCTCGCCCGGATGGCCGCCCACGGCGTGCACCCGGACCACGGCCCACTCGTCGACGACGACGGCAGGTACGCGCACATCCGCGACCCGTGGGGCAACGCGATCATCCTGGCCGAGTTGGCGCGCTGATCCCCGCCGCAGCCCTCAGATCACGGTCCGGCGCATGACATCGCCCGGCCCACTGCCTCATCGGGCGGCGGGCCGGGCGGTGTCGTCCTTCGGCGCGCTCAGTCCATGCGGGCGACGAGCCGGCCGGCGACCTCGCCGCGGCGCAGCCTCTCGATGCCCTCGGGGATCTCGTCGAACGTGATCGTGGTGGTGACGGGAGCGACCTCGCCGCTCGCGAACAGCTCGTAGCAGTCGGCGATGTCCTGCTTGGTGCCGCCGTTGGACCCGAGGATCCGGGCCTGCTTGAGGATGACGTCGCGAGTGTTGATGGTCGCCTCGAGCACGCCCATGCCGACGACGACGATGGTCCCGTCGCGACGGATCGCATCGATGGCCCGCGCGGTGGTGCTCCCGAACCCGGCGTAGTCGATGACCACGTCGAAGTCGCGGCCGGCCAGCTCCTCGATGCTCTTGACGACCTCGACGGCGCCAATCTCCGTGGCCAGCGGCCAGACGTCCTCGTTGATCTCGGCGACCGTCACCTCGGCGCCCTTGACCACCGCGACGCGCGCGCCGACCTGCCCGAGCCCGCCCAGGCCGATGATCGCGACCTTGTCGCCGGCCTTCACGCCGCCGATCGTCATGACCGCGTGGTAGGACGTCATCCCGGCGTCGGTGCCGAGCGCGGCGAGCTCGAAGCTCAGCCCGTCGGGCATGGCCACCAGGTCGCCGGCCGGCGCGAGGTACTTGGCGGAGAACCCGCCATCGCGGTTGTAGCCGGGGGTGACGGGGCTCGACGTGGGGCATACGCCGACGCGGTCGCCGACGCTCCACTCGGTCACGCCCTCGCCGATCGCGGAGACCACGCCGGCGACCTCATGCCCCATCGTCACGGGGAGCACGGGGAGCATCGAGAGCCAGCCCTCGTCGTCCAGCACGCCCACGTCGGAGTGGCACAGGCCTGCCGCCTTGATGTCCACCACAACCTCGCCGGGGCCGGGAACGGGCTCGGGCACCTCGTTGAGCGCAAGCGGTTGATGGGTTCCGGTGAACTGCCATGCCTTCATGTCGCGGTCCTCTCTCTGCTGAGCAGCGGCGCCGCGCCGTGGGGAGCGGCGCCCGCCTCCACCCTCCGTCGGCCCCCGAGCGCCCCCTCGGGACGTTCGTCCCCACTCGGACATCCCACCCGCAAGCGCAGCCGATCCGCACCTCCGGCACAGGGCTCGCACAGCGTCGGCACAGTCGGGCGTCGCTGAATTGTCCTGCCGAGAACGACCCGGCCCTGACTCTCCGGAGGCCCCGCATGTCGCAGTACCTGCTGTACCTAGTCGACCTGATAGCGATCAGCATCCTCACGTTCGGGCTGTACTTCCCACGCCACCGGCGCCGCGACCTGGTGGTCGCTTACCTGGGCGTGAACGTGGGGGTGCTCGCCGTCTCGGGCGCGTTGGCGCAGAGCACTGTGGGCGCTGGCCTGGGGCTCGGGCTCTTCGGCGTGCTGTCGATCATCCGGCTGCGCTCGACGGAGCTGGAGCAGCATGAGGTGGCGTACTACTTCTCGGCGCTGGCGCTGGGATTGCTGGGCGGGCTCGCCGCCGCGGCGCCCGGGTTGGGCATCGCCTTGATGGCCCTGATCCTGGCCGTCCTCGCCGTGGGCGATCATCCGGGCCTGTTCCACCAGTACCGCCGCCAGGTGGTGGTGCTGGACGTGGCCCTGGCCGACGAGGCCGCGCTGGTCGCGCATCTCGAGGGCCTGCTGCGCGCGCGGGTCCACCGGGTGAGCGCGCAGCGGCTGGACCTGGTCAACGACACCACGTGCGTCGAGGTGCGGTACGCGGCCGCCGGGACGCCCGGGCGCAACCGCCGTGCTGCCGCCATGCCGCCGTCCTCGGCGCGGGACGGCCTGGCCGCGGGGTCGCGATGACGTCGGCCCTGGACCACCTCGACCACCTCGGCCCGATCAGCCTGGCCGAGCTCGACGCCCGCGCGTCCTTGCAGACGCGGGTGGACCGCAAGTACGTCGTCCCCGCGGAGGCGCTCGGCCCGCTGCTGCGGCAGATCGGCGCGGGCGCGCGGGTGCTCCAGATCGGAGCCGCCCGGGATTTCGCCTATGAGTCGGTGTACTTCGACACCCCCCAGCTCACGAGCTACCTCGGCGCCGCGCGGCGCCGCCGACGCCGGTTCAAGGTCCGCACCCGCACCTACGTGGACTCGCGGCAGACCTGGGTCGAGGTCAAGACCCGCGGCCCGCGCGGCGCCACAGTCAAGACGCGCATGCCGCACGATCCGGGCCAGCGCGCCACGCTCACCGGCGAGAGCCTGCGATTCGCGGACTCGGTGCTCGGGCAGGCGGCCGTTCCCCGCAGCGACGGGGCGCCGTTCCTCCCGACGCTCGTCAGCAGCTACCGGCGGGCGACGCTGCACCTGCCGGATGACAGCCGCACCACCATCGACACCGGCCTGGTGTGGACGGATCCCGCCAGCGGCGCCGAGCTCGACCTGCGCGACGTCGTGATCATCGAGTCGAAGACGGGCTCGACCCCGTCGTCCACAGACCGGCTGCTGTGGCGGCATGGGCTGCGCCCGGTGCGGATCTCGAAGTACGGCACCGGGATGGCGGCCCTGCACCCGGGCCTGCCGGCGACTCCCTGGCGGCGCGTCCTCGATCGCCATGTCCTCGATCGCCATGTCCTCGACCGGCGCCCCACGGCCCACACCCCCGACCGCATGAGCCCCCTCGCCGTTTGGAGCATCTGATGCGACACACCACCCTCACCCACCTCGTCACCCCCGTCGCCGCCGTCGCGCTCGTGGCGGGCTGCACGTCCACGACCGCCGTGGACTCCACCACGAGCCACTCGTCCGCCTCGACGTCGACGGCCGCCCCACCGGCCACCGACGCCGACGTGTCCGTCAAGGAGGCCCTCGCCGCGAACGCCACCCCGCACGCCTCGGCGTCGACGTGGGACGCCTCCGACGAGGTCGCGATCACGCTCAGCGGCGCATCCGCCACCGCCGACGACGACGCGGTGCAGGTCGACGGCTCGACGGTCACCGTGACCGCGCCTGGCACGTACCGGATCAGCGGCACGCTGGACGACGGCCACGTGGCGGTGGACAGCCCCGGTGACGGCCTGGTCCGCGTGGTCCTCGACGGCGCCCAGATCTCCAGCTCGACCACCAGCCCGCTCCAGTTCATGGACGCAGACGAGGCGGTCGTCGTGCTTGCCGAGGGGTCCTCGAACCACCTGTCCGACGCCACCACGTACGCCTACCCGGACGCCGCCACGGATGAGCCGAACGCCGCGCTCTTCTCCACCGCCGACCTGACGCTCACCGGCTCCGGCGCGCTGCTCGTCGAGGGCAACGCCAACGACGCCATCGCGAGCAAGGACGGGCTCGCCATCGACTCCGGCACGCTCACCGTCGAGGCGGCGGACGACGGCATCCGCGGCAAGGACTACCTCGTGGTGCGGGGCGGCGACCTGGACGTCGAGGCGGGCGGCGACGCGCTGAAGTCCGACAACGACGAGGACGCCACCCTGGGCTACGTGGCCGTCTCCGGCGGCGACGTCACGCTCGTCGCAGGTGACGACGGCATCGCCGCGGCGACGGACGTGATCGTCTCCGGCGGGGTCCTGGACGTCACCGCGGGAGGCGGGAGCACGGCATCGGTGGCCGCCGACGCGTCCCCCAAGGGTGTGGTCGGAGACGTCTGCGTCATCGTGGGCGGTGGGGACGTGCTGGTCAGCGCCGCCGACGACGCCATCCACTCCGACGGGGTGGCGCATGTCGCGGGCGGCGCCGTGACCCTCGCGTCCGGTGATGACGGCATCCACGCGGACAACGCCCTGCGGATCAGCGGCGGCTCAGTCGATGTCACCCGCTCCTATGAGGGCCTGGAGGCGGCGCAGGTGACGATCACTGACGGCCGTGTCTCGGTCGTGGCCACCGACGACGGCATCAACGCCGCGGGCGGTGGCAACGACGCGACGGAGGACGAGTGGGGTGACGCGCCAGCGCCCGGTGGCGGTGAGGCCGCCGACGACTCCAGCTTGACGATCACGGGCGGCACTGTGGTGCTGGACGCCGGTGGTGACGGCTTCGACTCGAACGGCTCCGCCACCCTGAGCGGCGGCACGCTTGTGGTGCACGGCCCCACGAATGGCGGCAACGGCTCGATCGACGTCGCCGGCACGTTCGACGTGACGGGCGGCGAGCTCATCGCGGTGGGCAGCGCAGGCATGGCGCAGACCCCTGCGGCGTCCTCGGCGCAGTCCTTCGTCGCGCTCTCCCTCACGGGCCAGGCCGGGGACGTGGTGCACGTCCTGGACTCCACGGGGAACCAGCTCGCGGTGTTCGAGACGACGAAGCCGTACGGCTCCGTCATCTACTCGTCGGCCGACATCGTCGCGGGCGAGGAGTACCAGGCGGCCGTCGGCGGGACGATCAGCGGGGAGACGATCGGCGGGCTGGGCCACGCGGGCGACACCAGCGGTGCCACGGTGGCCGCCACCGGCACTGCGGGGCAGGAGAGCTCGGGGATGGGCGGCGGCGGCCAGCCGGGCGGCATGGGCGGCGGGCAGATGGGCGGACAGATGGGCGGCGGGCGCGGGGGCCGGTGACCGTCAGCCCTGGTCGATATCAGCCCGCGTGACCAGCACCGGGCAGTGGGACCGGCGGACGACGTTGCGGCTCACCGAGCCCAGCAGCAGGCCTGCCAGGCCGCCGCGCCCACGGGCGCCCACCACCACGAGGTCTGCCGCCGTCGAGGCCTGGGCGAGGACGTGCGGCGCCGGGCCCTCGACCACCTCCCACACGACCTCGAGCTCGTCGTCCCGCTCGGCGAGGATGGCCCGCGCAGCCTCCTGGATGCGTTCCGCATGCGCGAGGGCCGTCTCGTCCGGGGTGACGGTCGGGTAGGCGACCGCCCAGTACGAGAGGGCAGAGGTCGCCTCCGCGCTGCTCCACGACGTCACGACCCGCAGCATGGCGTCACGCAGCCCGGCCTCGGCGGCGGCTGCGACCAGGGCGGTGTCCGAGCCAGGCGAGCCGTCAACGCCCACCACGACCACCCCGGCACGGGGATGCTCGAGCGAGTCCGCCGGCACCACTGCCACCGGGCAGCTGGCCCGCTGCACGGCGCCGGTGGCCACAGAGCCGGTGAGCGCCCCGCTGAACCAGCCGGCGCCGTGGCGGCCGAGCACGAGCATCCGCGCGCCATGCGCTTTGTCCACGAGGGCCTGCGCCGGGGAGCCGTGTCCCACCACGCCGGACGCGCGCACCTCCGGCGCTGTCGCACGGGCGATCTCCGCGCCCTCGTCGGCCACCGCCTGCACGCCTGCGAGCACCGCCTCTCCCAGCGGGGAGCTGCCCGCGCCGCCGCCTGGACGGTCGGCGAACCCCCACGCGTGCACCACGATGAGGTCGCTGGCCGATCGTGCAGCCTCGCCAGCGGCCCACTTGACCGCGACGGCCGCCTGCTCGGAGGCGTCGTATCCGACGACGATCGGCGCGGCCATCGTGGTCTCCTCACTGGCGGGACTGCGAGCCTCCATGCTCCACCCGGCGCGGCCCGTCCACACGTCAGGAGCGGTGGGAGGCTGAGCCGTCGGCTGGCGCGCGCCCTGCGACGTAGGCCTGGACCACTGACGTGTCCTGGTCTCCGAGGCCTTGGGCGGTGAGGTCGGTGAACGCGTCGAGCAGGCGGTCGGCGATGAGCGTCGGCGTCCCTGTGCGGGCTGCCTCCGCGCGGTACGCGGCCAGGTCCTTGACCATGAACTTCGCGGCGCCGGAGACGGAGTAGTCCTTCTCCGCGAAGCGGGTGGCCTTGTCGGCGAGGATCGTGCTCGCCGCGTAGCCGCCCTGCAGCAGGGTGAGCAGCCGGCCGACGTCGAGGCCCGCCCGCTCGGCGACGACCGCGGCCTCGGCGATCGCGGCGACCTGGGCCGCGCAGATCAGCTGGTTGCACGCCTTGGCCACCTGCCCGGCGCCGAGGGGGCCCAGGTGCGCGGGCGTGCCCATCAGGTCGAGCACGGGCATCGCCTGGTCGACGAGCCCTCGGGGGCCGCCCACCATGATCGACATCGTGCCCGCCACCGCGCCGACCTCTCCGCCGGAGACGGGCGCGTCGACCACCCGCAGGCGCCCGTTGGTGCGCTCGGCGAGCTCGACGTCGAGCGCGCGCACTCCGTCCGGGGAGACGGTGGAGCAGATGACGAGCACTACTGGCTGCCGCACGCCGGCCACCAGTCCGTCGGGCCCGTCGAGCAGGTCGCGCAGTTGCGGCAGGTCCGGGAGCATCACGACGATCAGGTCGCAGGCCTCGGCGACGGCGCGCGCTGTGCCCACGCCGATGGCGCCGCGCCCGACGAGCGCGTCCGCGTTCCCCCGGCCGCTGTCGAGGACGACCAGCTCGCGCCCCTCGGGGCCGATGCCGTCCAGGATGTGCCCGGCCATGGGCCGTCCCATCACGCCGAGCCCGATAAATCCGACGCCGGCCATCTCCACCTCCGTGAGCGCGGGCGCGAGGCCGCCCTCTGCGACCAACCCGCTGGTCAACCTAGCAAACGCCGTTCAACCACGTGTACGGTCGGCTCATGACCAGCACCTCCCCGGAGCGCCTCCGGGTTGTCATCGCCACCCCGCTCACCGACGAGCACTGCGCGCTCCTCGCCCGGCTCGAGCCCCGCCTCGACATCGTGTGCGACCAAGGGCTGCTGCCGCCCATGCGCTTCCCGGGGGACCACACCGGCGACCCCGCCTTCCACCGGTCGTTCGAGGACCAGGCCCGTTTCGAGGCCCTCATCGACGGCGCGGACGCGCTCTACGGCATTCCCGACACCGATCCTGCGGCGCTCGCCCGCGCCGTGCGCGCCAACCCGGGGCTCCGCTGGGTGCACACGATGGCGGCCGGTGGCGGCGCGCAGGTCAAGGCCGCGGGCCTCACCGCTGACGAGCTCGCGCGCGTGGCCTTCTCCACGTCGGCCGGTCCGCACAGCGGCACCCTCGCCGAGTTCGCGCTCTTCGCCGTCCTCGCCGGCGCCAAGTCCCTCCCCCGACTCCAGGCGCAGAAGTCGTCTCGGTTGTGGAGCGAGCGCTGGACCATGCAGCAGGTCTCCCAGATGACCGTGCTGGTGGTCGGGCTCGGGAACATCGGCCGTGCCACGGCCCGCATGTTCGCCACGATGGGCGCCCGCGTCATCGGCGTCAACCGCACGGTCCGTCCCACCGATGGCGTGGCGGAGGTGTTCGGCGTCGACGCCCTGGCCGATGTCGTCGGGCAGGCCGACGCCATCGTCAGCACGCTCCCCGGCACCGACCGCACCCGGCACCTGCTCAGCAAGGAGGTGTTCGCCCAGGTCAAGCCTGGGGTCATCTTCGCGAACGTCGGACGGGGGGACGTGGTCGACCAAGACGCGCTCGTCGACGCGCTCCGGGACGGACGGGTCGGATTCGCGGGCCTCGACGTTGTGGCCGTGGAGCCGCTTCCCGCCGACGACCCGCTGTGGGTCCTGGACAACGTCCTCATCTCCCCGCACACCGCGGCGCTGAACGGCGATGAGGACCGTCTGATCGCCGAGTTGTTCGCCGCCAATGCCACCCGGCTGCTGGACGGCGAGGAGCTCGTCAACCGGATGGACACCGTCGACTTCTACTGACCAGGGCCTGGCCCTCTGCCGACAGGACGCCGATGCCGACCTCTGAGGATCCGACCCGCAGCCCGGCTCCCGCGGTCACCCGCGCCGCGGCCATCCTCACCCTGCTCGCCGATCGTGGCCCTCTCGGCCTGGCTGACATCGCGCGGGCGCTCGGCCTCGCCAAGTCGTCGACGCTCAACCTGTGCCTTGCCCTCGAGCAGGCCGACCTGGTGCGCAAGACGGACAACGTCTACGCGCTCGGCCGCGCGACCGTCCGGCTCGGCGGCGCCTTCGTGCGGGAGTTCGACCTGGTACGGGAGTTCTACCGTGTCTGCGCCGAGTCCCCGGCGCTGCACCACGAGCTGCTCCAGGTGGCCATGCTCGACGGCGCCGAGGTGCTGTACCTGGCCCGGCATGAGGGCCGCGCGCCGTTGAGGTTCTCGGCATCGATCGGCGACAGGTTCCCGGCGAGCGTCACAGCCGTCGGCGCCGCGCTCCTCGCCCTACTGGACCCTGCCGAGGTGAGCGACCGGTTCGCCGACTCCGCGACGCTGCCCCGCTGGACCGATCGCTCCGTCAGCACCGTTGCCGACCTGCAGCGCAAGCTCGACGCCACCCGCGCGCGCGGCTACGCCGTCGACGATGGCGAGACCCATCCCGGCGTGCTCGGCCTCGCGGTGGCGCTGCCCCCGCGCTCCCCTGCTGAACAGCCGCTCGCGCTCGGCGCCTCCCTCTTGCGATCCCCCTCGGGCGAGATGCGCGAGGACGAGATCGTCGCCGCGCTCTTCGCGGCCCGCTCGGCGCTGGCGCGCCCGCACTTGCACCTCGATCCGACGATTTAGGCTCGGGCGGTACACCGCACCTCCCGTGAAGGACAGTCATGCCCCGGATCCAGCTCTCGAGCATCTACGTCGACAACCAGGACAAGGCCTTGGCCTTCTACACGGACGTCCTGGGGTTCCAAGTGAAGTCTCATGTGCCGGTGGGCAAGTTCGCGTGGCTGACCCTCATGTCTCCTGACGACCCGCAGGGCCCCGAGCTCGTGCTCGAGCCGGCTGCCCACAAGGCAGTGCAGCCGTTCCGACGCGCGCTCTACCGGGACCGCATCCCGGTGACCTCGTTCGCCGTGGACTCGGTGGACTCGGAGTACGAGCGCCTGCGTGAGCTCGGGGTGCGCTTCGTGCAGAAGCCCACCACCACCGGGCCTGTCACGGTCGCGGTTCTGGACGACACCTGCGGGAATCTGGTGCAAATCGCCTCGCCAGCCGCGCCCGCGGACGAGTGAGGGCTATTTCACGGGCGCCCCGAAAGGGGTGTTCCTGCCTTGTCACGCAGAAAGAGCCACCCCAATGGGGTGGCTCTTTCTGAATGGTGTTCCGGCGGCGACCTACTCTCCCACACCCTGGCGAGTGCAGTACCATCGGCGCTGAAGGGCTTAGCTTCCGGGTTCGGAATG
>JAEWEI010000426.1 GCA_023389545.1 Actinomycetes bacterium
GCGTCCCAAAGGTCCCAGGTCTGAGATGTCATGGAGTCGTAATCTCCGGGTAAAGAGTGCAGTGCGCGCGATCGCTGCCCCCGCAGCCCCGACAGCGTCTGTCTCCCCGCGAGAGTGCCCGACGAAGGAGTAGCCGTGAGTCGACCCCTGGACATCGTGACCCTGCCCCCCGACGTGCGGGCCGCCCTCGACGCGTGCGCCAGCGTCGTCGTGCCGAGCACGCGCGACGAGTTGTACCAGTTGGCGCTCGGCCCCGAGGGGGGCCCCCGATTCTCGGTGGACTACGACGTCAACGGGAACGTCGTCACCGAGGCCACAGTGGTCCGGGGCAAGAACGGCATCGCCGTGAACTACCCCGAGGACTACATGCGCCGCCGCGACCCGGACTGCATGCGCGTCGCCGACGACCTGCCGACGGACAAGCCGCGCTACCGCGACGTCTTCGGCTCCGAGTTCGCCCCCGTCAAGGCCGAGACGCTCGAATGGCTCTCGCAGCAGGAGCTCGCCGTCGTGCCGTTCAAGGCCGGCGGCCTCACGCACGGCTACCCCTCGCTCGCGATCTGCCCGGTCAACTCCGCGTTCTTCGCGCTGACGCTCGTGGACCTGCAGGGCTGGGTCACGCTCGACGAGATCGGCCCGTTCACGCCGCGCAGCATCGTGTACGTCGCGCCGCCGTTCCGGCACACCCACTTCGACGGCCGCCAGGTCGTGGTGCACGACCGCACGGACACGCTGCACGAGGTGTTCGCGTACAACCTGTACCCGGGCCCCAGCGCCAAGAAGGGCGTGTTCTCGGTGCTGCTCGACATCGGCGAGCACGAGGGCTGGGTGACGGCCCACGCGTCGTCGGTGCGCGTCACCACCCCGTACGAGAACGAGACAGTCGTGATGCACGAGGGCGCCTCGGGCGGCGGCAAGTCGGAGATGTACCAGGAGATCCGCCGCCAGGAGGACGGCCGCATCCTGCTGGGCACCAACGTCGTGACCAACGAGCCGTACGTCATCACGCTCGGCGAGACCAGCGCGCTGGCGCCCGTGACCGACGACATGACGCTGTGCCACAAGGACCTGCAGCGCGGCGACGGCAAGCTCGTGGTGTCCGACGCCGAGGACGGCTGGTTCGTGCGCGTCGACAACCTCACCGAGTACGGCCAGGACGTCGGCTTCGAGCGCGCGTGCATCCACCCCGAGCAGCCCCTGGTGTTCTTCAACATCGAGGGCATGCCCGACTCCACGGTGCTGCCCTGGGAGCACACGCTCGACTCCAACGGCAAGCGGTGCCCCAACCCGCGCGTGGTCATCCCGCGCAGCCAGATCCGCCACGTGGTCAGCGAGCCCGCCGACGTGGATGTGCGCACGTTCGGCGTGCGGATGCCCGCGTGCACCCGTGAGGCGCCGTCCTACGGGATCATGGGCATGACCCACGTGGTGCCCGCCTCGCTGGCCTGGCTGTGGCGGCTCATCGCCCCGCGCGGCGACAAGAACCCGTCGATCGGCGAGAGCAAGGCCGCGACCGACAAGCTCGCGCACGGCGGCATGGTCGCCGAGGGCGTCGGCTCGTACTGGCCGTTCTCCACCGGCACCAAGGTGGCCGCCGCGAACCTGCTGCTCCAGCAGCTCGTCGAGGCGAACCGCACCCGCTACGTGCTGACCCCCAACCAGCACATCGGCGCCTACAAGGTGGGCTTCTCCGCCGAGTGGCTGACCCGCGAGTACCTGGCCCGCCGGGGCGGCGGCCGCGTGCGTGAGGGCGAGCTGGTGCCGGCGCGCTGCTCGCTGTTCGGGTACACGCTCAAGGAGATGAAGATCGACGGGCAGCTCGTGCGGCCCACGTTCCTGCGTCCCGAGCAGCAGTCGCAGGTGGGCGTTGAGGCCTACGACGCGGGCGCGAAGATCCTCACGGACTTCTTCAAGAGCGAGCTCGCGCAGTTCCTCACCGACGACCTCGACCCGCTGGGCCGCAAGATCATCGAGGTCTGCATGCGCGACGGGTCGATCGACGAGTACGTGGAGCTCACGCCGCTGTACCTCTGAGCGCGTCTGAGCCGTCCCGGCCCGGACCTCGCCTGGTGCGGGGTCCGGGCCGCTCAGCGCTCAGGCCGCCCGGCCTTGGGCCGACGGCTGAACGGGTTGAGGAACACGGGGACGAACCGGCTCTCGAAGCGGTGCAGCCGCCGCCACGTGACGCTCATCAGGTACTCGCCGAGCGCGACGCCGCTCGCGAGCAGGACCGCTGTGGAGAGGGCCTGGACGAGCAGCGCCACGCCGCCGGAGAAGTCATCGGGCGTCAGGAGCAGGCCCCGGTACAGCAGCACGCCGGGCAGCATCGGGATGATCGCGATGCCGGCGAACACCGCCGAGGGCGCCTTGAGCCACCGGGCCGGCACGGCGGCCAGGGCGCCGACGAGCAGGGCGGCCGCCGCGGAGGCCCACAGCGAGCCGAGATCGGCGTCGAGTCCCGCGTTGAACGCCAGGTAGCCGAGCGTCGTGAGCCCGGATGCGGCGAGCACCACACGCGGAGACATCTGCGCGAAGGCGCCGAAGCCGATCGCGATGAGGGCCGCGGCTCCGAGCAGCACGACGAGGGGCAGCGGCTCGGGGGCGACGTCCGCCGTGATGTTCAGGTCGACACCGAGGCGGCCGGCGATGAGCATCCCCGCCTTGATGCCCACGACCAGGCCGACGGTGTTCATCACCGCCTCGAAGATGCGGCCGACGGCCGTGAGGTTCCAGCCCATGACGGCGTCCAGCACCGCGCCGGTCGACGTCTGCCCGGCGAGCATGAGGATGATGACGGAGACGACGACGAGCGACGAGTCGACTCCCGGGTCGACCAGTGTCGCGGCAGCGGCGGCGGCGACCGCGATGGCGCCGGTCAGGAGCTGCAGGAAGAAGACCGGCCACCCGCGCGGGCCGAGGCGGGCGAACGCCCAGTCGACCACCATGTTGGCGGCGAACGCGAAGGCCATGACGAGCCAGGCGCCGCCGAAGATCAGCGCGGCGCTGGCGCCGGCCACCCCAGCCGCGAGCCGCGTCAGCCACCACGGGTAGCGGCCTGCCCCGCGCTCGATCTGCGTGACCTCGTCGAGGGCCTGGTCCACGTCGAGGTCGCCTTCCACGAACCTGTCGACGAGCCGTGTGACGTCGATGTACCTGCCGTAGTTGAAGCTGCGTCCGCGGATGTTCTCGATCCGCGTGGTGGGCGCCGCTCCGGGCGACCGGTCGGCGAGCACGATCTCGCTGTAGGTCACGTCGGCGGTGACCTCGGGGAGCCCTGCCGTGCGGGCGATGTCCCGCATGGTGGTGGTGACCTCGGAGGCTGCTGCGGCGCTGCCGAGCAGGAGCGCGCCGACACGTGCCGCGAGGTCCAGGACGGTGTGGGGGTGCGCATGCGCGTGCACCTGGGGGGCCTCCTGTCGCGGTGGGGGGTCTGCTGCTGTGGGCTCAGCCGGTCGGCGGGGGCGACCACAGCGCGGTGGACTGCCGCACGACGAGGTGCGGCTCCACCACCACAGCCTCGGCCACTCCGCCCGGCTCCGCGATCCGGCTGGTCAGGAGGCGGAACGCCTCGGCTCCCATGAGGTGGGGCGCCGAGTCGACTGACGTCAGGGTGGGGTGGATTTGCGCGGCGGTGGGGATGTTGTCGAACGAGGCCAGCGCGACGTGGGATCCGGGCTCGATCCCGTGCTGCCGCAGGCCCTGGTGCACGCCGAGGGCGTAGGCGTCGGTGTAGGTCACGATCGCGTCGGGGCAGGCCCCCCGCGCGAGCAGCTCGTCGACGAGGTGCGCGCCCGTCTCCGATCCGTAGTTCCCGTGCCCGTCGTCGGTCACGACCATCGAGTCGGGGATCTGCGCGGGTGATCCGGCGAGCCCTTCGCGCAGGCCGCCCAGGCGGGCCTCGAGCATGCGCGCGCCCTCGAATCCGCCGAGCACCGCGACGGAGCGGGCGCCGCGTGTGGCGAGGTGCTCGCCGAGCAGCCGGCCCGCGCGCCTGTCGTCGATGCCCACATGGTCGGCCTGCACCGAGTCGATGGGGCGCAGGATCGTGACCAGCGGGATCGCCCGGGAGCCGCCGAGGCCCTCGAACGCGGAGCCGTCGGACTCCACGGCGCCCATGACGATGAGGCCGGCGACCTGGTTCTCGACCATGCTGCGCACAAGTCGGCGCTCGCGCTCGACGTCGCCCAGGCTGTACCCCTGCAGCAGGGTGAACTCGGACTCCTGCGCCGCTGCCTCGACGGCCATGGAGACCTCGGCGAGGTAGGGGTTCTGGATGTTCGTCAGCAGCAGGCCGAGGGTGTGGGAGCCGCCGCCGCGCATGGTCCCGGCGACGCGGTTGTAGACGTAGCCGAGGCGCTCCATCGACGCCCGGACGCGCTCCTTGGTCGAGGCGGGGATCTGGTCGCTGTCCCGCACCACCAGCGAGACGGTGGCGCGGCTGACCCCGGCGTCGAGCGCCACGTCGTTCATCGTGGGTCGTCGGCTCATCTGCCACCTTCCATCGGGTGTCGCCATCGGGTGTCGCGTGGGCGCTGCGGCGCGTGGGGCCCCGTGTCCGGAGCACTCAGCACGGAGGTCTACTCTACGCGACTGGATCGATCTACTGGATCGATCTACTGGAACGATCCATGTGACGTCGTGCAGGCGCCACACCACCTGAAGCGACCCGCAGTGCGGAGCCGTCCCGAGACCAAGAGAGGTCGTCTTGGCAGCACAGTTCGACATCCCGACAGAGCAGGTCGTCGCCTGGCGACGCCACCTGCACGCTCACCCAGAGCTCTCCTACCAGGAGCACCAGACGGCGGACTTCGTCGCCACCACGCTCGAGGGCTTCGGCGGCCTGGAGATCTCCCGGCCGACCGCGACCTCGGTGGTCGCCGTGCTCCGTGGCGCCCGCCCCGGCAAGACCGTCGCGCTGCGCGCCGACCTGGACGCCCTCCCGCTCACCGAGGAGACCGGCGACGAGTTCGCCTCCACGGTCCCCGGCGTCATGCACGCCTGCGGCCACGACGCGCACACCGCGATGCTGCTGGGCGCGGCCCAGGTGCTCGTCGGCCTGCGCGAAAGCCTGTCCGGCGCGGTGAAGTTCATCTTCCAGCACGCCGAGGAGCAGCCGCCGGGCGGCGCCCTCGAGCTCACCGAGGACGGCGTGCTCGTCGACGTGGACGCGATCTTCGGCCTGCACGTGATGAACCAGCCCGTGGGCAGCGTCATCGTGCCCACCGGCCCGGCCTCGACCAGCGCCGACGGCTTCTGGCTCACCATCAAGGGCCAGGGATCGCACGGCTCGATGCCGCAGAAGGGCATCGACCCGATCCTCGTGGCCTCCCAGATCGTCCTCGCGCTCAACACCGTGACCTCGCGGTCGATCGACCCGACGCACATGGCCGTCGTCTCGGTGGGCATGCTCCAGGCCGGCGACGCCCCGAACGTCATCCCCGACACCGCCCGCCTCGGCGTGTCGCTGCGCACCACCGACGCCGACGACCGGGACACGGTGGCCCGGCGCTGCGAGGAGATCATCCGGGGCGTCTGCGACGCCTACGGCGCCTCGTACGACATCGACTGGGTGCGCGGCTACGCGGTCGTCGAGAACGACCCGGAGATGGCGGCCGTCGCGCTCGCGGCGGCCCGCAAGATCGCTGGCGACGCCGCGTCCGAGGGGCCCGGCACCTCCGCGAGCGAGGACTTCTCGGCCTACACCCAGCAGGTCCCCGGGGCGTTCCTGTTCCTGGGCGCCGGGACCGCGCAGGACGGCCTGCCCTTCCAGAACCACCACCCCAAGTTCGACATCGTCGAGGACTGCCTCCCCGTCGGCGTCGGCACACACGTCCAGATCGTCCTCGACCTCCTCGGCGAGACTAAGGAAGCACGATGAAGAACCTCTCCCCGTCCCAGTTGCGGGTCTTCATGACCCTGCTGTTCATCGGGTCGTTCGCCAACATGGACAAGTCCCTCATCGGACTGTCCGTCACGGCCATCGCCGACGACTTCAACCTCACGGCGAGCCAGACCGGCCTGATCATGAGCATCTTCTACGTCAGCTTCATCGCGGTGACGCTGCCCGGCGGATGGATCATCGACCGCTTCGGCTACCGCAAGTTCGTGCTGACGTCCCTGGCCATCCTCACCGTCGGCTCGGTGCTGTTCGGCTCGGTGTCCGGCTTCCTGCTCATCGTGCTGGTGCGCCTGCTCGTCGGCTTCGGCCAGGCTGGCTACACCAACGGCTCGCCCAAGATCATCGCGACGAACTTCCCCGCCGCGATCCGCGGCGACATCCAGTCCAAGGTCGTCGCCACCGCGGGCGTCGGCGGCGTGCTCGCCTACACCCTCGGCGCGTACTTCGTGCAGTCGAACTGGCGTGTCGCGTACTACGTCCTCGGCGGGCTGTTCTTCGTCGCGTTCCTCTTCATGTACTTCTTCGTGCCCGAGCCGGTGCTCACGCCGGAGGAGGTCGAGGCCAAGCGCAACGCGCCGAAGGTCAAGATCACCGACGCGTGGAAGAACCGGAACACCGTCGTGCTCGCGCTCGCGCTGCTCTTCAACAACCTCGTGGCCGTGGCCACGATCAACTGGATGCCGTCGGTCTTCGGCACGCTGCGCGACGGCGAGTGGGACACCCCGACGGTCATCAACGGCATGATGATCGGCAACTCGATCGTGATGGCCGTGGCGGTCGCCGTCGCGGGATCGCTCGTCACCAAGCGGTTCGCCGGGCGCGAGAAGATGTTCATGCTCGTGAACTCGGTGCTCTCCGCGGTGTTCATCCTGGGCCTGATCTACGCGCCCAGCCTGCCGTTCAAGCTGGTGGCGCTGTACCTGACCACCGCCAGCCTGATGTTCGCCTTCACGAGCATGCTGACGCTGCCGTACCGGCTCATCCCCATCCGGATGATCGCCTCGGCCTTCGCGGTCATCAACATCGGCGCGTTCGTGGGCGGCATCTTCCAGGGCACCCTGGTCGGCACCCTGACCGACGCGTTCGACGGCTCGTACGCCCCGGCCTTCATGGTCCTCGCGGGCTGCTCCGTCCTCGCGGGCTTGGTGCCGTACCTGCTGCGCGAGCCCGCCTCGGCCGACGCCGAACCGCGCCTCGCCGCATCGGCTGGTGCCTGAGCCCGGCGGATCCCGCCCGTAGGGCTCCCTGACGCGGCGCGCCCGGACCACCCGGTCCGGGCGCGCCGCGCTGTCTCGCCCCGGCTCGCGCGACGGCCCGGGAGTTGCTGCACTGAGGGTGGAGCGGGCGGTGTCCAGCGTGCCGATCCGCCGCGACGCGGGGGGCTGTCATGTGTCGAATGTTCGCCATGCATACGGGCGCCAAGCCAGCGCGGGCGACGTTCTGGCTGGTCACTGCGCCAGACAGCCTGGCGCAGCAGAGCCGTCAAGAGCCCGACGGCACCGGCGTGGGCGTGTTCGGCGCCGACGGCCAGCCGATCGTCGACAAGCAGCCCATCGCCGCCTATGAGGACCGGAAGTTCGCCACGGAGGCCCGCGAGCTCGAGAGCCGGACGTTCGTGGCGCACGTGCGCTACGCGAGCACCGGGGAGAACGCCCTCGTCAACACCCACCCGTTCGAGCAGGACGGCAGGCTGCTCGCGCACAACGGGGTGCTGGAAGGCCTCGACGTGCTCGACGCTCGGCTGGGCGAGCTGGACGCCATGAGCCTGGTGCACGGGCAGACCGACAGCGAGCGGATGTTCGCGCTGATCACGGCCGAGGCGCGCCGCAACGGCGGCGACGTGGGCGGCGCGATCGTCGCGGCCCTCACCTGGATCTCGCAGAACATCCCGGTGTACGCCGCCAACATCGTGCTCACCACCGCCACCGAGTTGTGGGCGCTGCGCTACCCGGAGACGCATCCGCTGTACGTGCTGGAGCGCGACCCCCGGGGCAAGGACTCCGCTCGCCTCGAGGCCCGCACCCGCCGGATCAGCGTGCACAGCGAGGAGATGCGGGAGCGCCCGTCGGTGATCATCGCCACGCAGCCGATGGACTCCGATCCGGGCTGGCGCCTGATGGGCGCCGGCGAGCTGCTGCGCGTGGGCGAGGACCTGGTGGTCCACAGCAGCGCCCCGCTGCCCCCGCAGCCGGCCCACCCGCTCACCCTGAAGGACCTCTCGCCGCACGCCGCGACGTCGCAGCAACCGGCCGCCCACCCCGCCTCATGAGCGGGCCGGGCAGGGCCCGCGGGCCGCGGCGCAGCCGTCACTCGACGTCGGTGGCCGCCAACCGGAGCGCCTGCGCGGACATGCCCGGCGCCAGCGGGTACAAGTCCTCCGACCAGTCCGTCAGCACCACGGAGCCGTCCGCCGGGAAGCCCGGCAGGCCCGTCAGGCGCGACACCAGCTCGGCGATCCGCTCGACGCCGCCATCCATGCCGATCGCCTCGCCGCCCGCGAGCAGGTCCACCAGCAGCGGTGGATCGCCGTCGTCGCCGCCGATCTCGACCTGGCCGAGCGACGGGTCGACAGTGTCGACTGCGGTGGGCGTCCAGACGGCTTCCGGCCAGGCTGTGCGGATGACGCCGATGACCGTGTCCGCGTCGAACGTGTACGGGCCGTCGACGACGGCCACCATCACCTCTGCCATGAGCACCGCCCCGTCGCCGCGAGCCCTGTCCCGGTGGGCGGGCCGGCGCGGTGGCCGGTCGCGCGGGACCTCGTCCCCCTCAGTCTCCGCCTCAGGCCGGGTCTGCGCCCGCGACGGGCCTGGGCCCGCGGGTGGCATCGGGCGACCACGGGGCGGGGGTGGCGTCTGCCACCCGCACGGGTGAATGTGACGGTTCGAGGTCTTCGCACCGGCCTCTGCTGCTGCCACACTGCTGGGACGAGTCGGGGGGGCAAAGGGGGCCTAAGGTGACAGATCAAGCGGGCGCGAGATATCGACCTTCACTGCGATGGGACATCCCGGCGCCGCTGAGCCTCGGCACCCGGGAGATGCTCGCCGAGAGCCTCGACGCCGTCTTCACCGACGAGGACACGCCACGCGCGCGCCCGACGATCCGCACCGACGTGCAGGTGGTGGTGGTGGACCTCGCGACGTCATTCGCGATGATCGCGCACTTCAGCGCTGCCCCCGCCGCCGAGCGGACCCGGGTGGCCGATGTCATCTTCGACGTGAACGACGCGCTCGCGTTCGCCGGGCTGCCGGCGGCGACAGGGCCGTGGGAGATCGTCGTCGGCGCCGCGGAGGTGCGGCAGGGCTACAAGGCCCTCGACCTCGACGACCCGTGCTGGTCAGCGGCGGACTGAGCGAGGAGGCGGGCCGGTCCTAACGCCGAGGGCGGCTGCCCTCGGTCGGGTGTGGCGTGGAACCGGCCCCTGGCTGCGTGCCGGGGCCCATGCCGGTGGCGGCGCCCGGGGTCGGCGCCGGGGCCGCGTCGTCGTCACGCGACGAGGCGTCCGGCTCGACGTCCGCCGGGGTGGAGCGGGGCCGGGAGAAGTCCGGGGCGGTGGAGAACGACGCGGACACGGAGTCGTCGTCGATGAAGACCGCCGATGTCGCCCCGAAGACGGCAGGGGTCGCGAGGGCCGCGGCGGCCAGCAGGCCCACCGCCACGAGGCGGGCCGCCCGACCCCGCCCGAGGCGCCGCCGGTCAGTCGAGGAGCAGGTCACGGTCGCCCCCGTCGGTCAGGCGTGTGCGACGGGCGTCGCCAGCAGCGCCGGCCAGTCCCCGCGTGAGGGATCGTTCGCGCAGCACGGACATCAGCTCCATCGTGGCGAGCGCGAGCAGCGGCGGGGTGAGCATCGTCAACCTCCCGGTGGCCGAACGCGCCCACTCGAGCACCCACCCCCAGCGCGGGTAGACGTCCAGCACCACGCCGCGCACCCGGGAGAACGGCGTCGCATCCGGATCAGGCTCGGCGTTCGCGTCGCCCTTGGTCATGATGTACGGGCGGAGCACCGGCTCGCCCGTGCGCTGGTCGAGCGTGGTGACCATCTGCCCGGTCGTCTCGTCCTGGCTCATCACCGGCAGATAGTGCATGGACACGATGCGGTGCGTGACCAGGTGGTCCGAGCCCTGCGGCCAGAACGACACCACCTGGCCCACCTTGAGCTGCGAGGGGTCGGTGAGCCGCCGCATCACCACCGCGTCGCCCGCGTCGAAGCCGCCCGACCGGATGCCCGACATCGACCCCGAGGTCACCACCAGCACCTGCTGCTGGTGCAGCTCGAACCACAGCGGCACCGCCAGCGATGTCGCATAGGCCGTGGAGAACAGCGCCACGATGCCCCACAGCACGCCCGTCACCCAGCGTCGCCAGCGTGACGCCGGGGCGGCGCTCGCCGCCCGGGCCGCCGCCTCGACCCGCGCGGCCGACCAGCGCTCGTCCGCCGCGCCGGCGGACCACCGGGTGGACTCCCCACCCGGCGGCCCGGTGCGCGCGGCGAGCGCCAGGTACTCGGGCAGGCCTGTGGGCGTGGGCTCCACGTGCCTGCGCCGGGCGCCGCGCCGGGCGAGGTCGATCTGGATCATGCGTGCTGCCGCCTGGTCACGGGTTGTTGGTCGTCTGCTCCGCGTCCAGGCGCAGCGTGAGGCTCGCGGACGTGGCCTGCGCCTCGTTCGGAGTGTCGATCGGCAGGTCCACGCGCACGCAGAGCTGCTCGGAGGCGTCGGCGGCGATCAGCACCCGGTCGCCGGGCTGCTGGCCCGTCGCCACGTCGCCCACCAGCGCGGCGGTCTCGGCGGCGGTGCTGAGCGGGCCGCTGCCCACCTGTGAGCCCGCAGCGCCGATGAGCGCGGCGCCCATCGAGTCCGTGGCCGCCCGAGTGCACGTGTCGAGCGCGTACACGCGCAGCTGCAGCCACTCGGTGAGCGGCGCGGAGCCGCCCTCGGCCCCGGTGGTGTCGACGGCGCTGTAGCTGACCGCGTAGCGGTACGCGAGGGTCCCCGAGTTGGTGACCGTCAGCGGGGCGACAAGCGCGTCGCCCGGCGCCAGCCCCTCGCTCGGCACGGTGAACGTCAGGTCGCCCGTGGCGAGGTCCACGGTGCCCGTGGTGATCTCGCCGCTGTCCACGGTGCTGTTGTCGGTGAACACCGCGGCGGTGGCCATCGCCGCGATCCCTGTGCCGGCCAGGGCGAGGATCGCGACGGTCGTCACCAGGCGTCGACGTCGTGCGACGTCATGCTGCGGCGGGACCGGGTCGATCATCTCCTGGAGGAGCTCGTCCATCTGAGAACCCTTCGTGGGTGGTGTGTCGGTATTCGGGTGATCGGCAGCCCAATCGGGGGACTTGAGGGGCGCCGTCATATTCGTCCGGAAAGCGCAGAACCGAGCCGGCCGTCGGCTGCGAGGTCGCTCGCGGGCCGCGCCGCGGAGTACCAGAACCCCTGCGCCTGGTCGACCTGCAGGCCGCGGAGCAGGTTCGCGGTCTCCTCGTCCTCGACGCCCTCGGCCACAACCGACAGCCCGAACGAGTGGGCGAGGTCCACCATCGCCTTGACGACCAGCGCGGAGCCCTCGCCGGCCACCAGGTCCGTGACGAAGAGCCTGTCGATCTTCAGCACCGCCACCGGCAGGTCCAGGAGCTGCGAGATGGACGTGTTGCCGATGCCGAAGTCGTCGATCGCGACCCGCACGCCCACGTCGGCGAGACGGCGCAGCACCGGCACCACGCGCGAGGGGTCAGCGACCAGCGCCGTCTCCGTGATCTCCACCTCGAGCAGCTCGGGCGGCACCCCGTGCTCTGCGAGCAGGCCCTCGATGAGCTCCACGACAGTCACCTCGGTGAGGTCGTGCCCGGAGAGGTTGACGGCCACGGGCAGGCACGTGCCGTGCGTCCGCCACCGCGCGATCTGCTCGACGCACGCGCGCAGCGCGAACCCGGTGAGGTCGTGGATCAGGCCGGACTGCTCCGCGAGGGGCACGAACAGGTCGGGGGGCAGCAGCCCGCGGGTGGGATGCCGCCAGCGCATCAGCGCCTCCAGACCCACCGTCTCACCGCTGACCAGGTCGACCTTCGGCTGGTAGTGCATCTCGAGCTCGCCGCTGGCGGCGAGGGCGCGGTGCAGGTCGCCCAGCAGCACGAGCCGCGCGGGGGAGGAGTCGTCCTCATCCGGGGAGTACAGCGCGACGCCCAGCCGGTGCGTCTTGGCGGTGTACATCGCGACGTCTGCCATCCGCATCAGGGTGGTGCCGTCCTGCGCGTGATCGGGCAGCACAGCGACGCCGATCGACGTGTCCACATGCAGGGGCAGGTCACCGAGCGGGAACGGGGTCGCGAAGACGCCGCGCACCCGGTGGGCGAGCTGCTCGGCGTCGGCGAGCGAGCGCACCCCGGGCAGCAGCACCGCGAACTCGTCGCCGCCCAGCCGGGCCACCAGGTCGCCCTCGCGCAGGCACTCGCGCAGTCGGGCCGCGACCTGCTCGAGCAGCTCGTCGCCGCGGTCATGGCCCAGCGAGTCGTTGATGTCCTTGAACCTGTCGACGTCCAGCAGCACCAGGCCCACGCGGGTGCCGTCCGCGTCGGCCTGCTCGATCTCGCGGTGCAGCCGGTCGGCGAGCAGGCGGCGGTTCGGCAGGCCCGTGAGCGAGTCGAGGAGCGCCAGGCGGGCGTTGTCGAGCGCCGAGGACTGCAGCCGCCGGGACGTGGTGCGCACGGTGCGGAACAGCAGGAGCCACAGCAGCACCAGTCCGCCCGCCACCACGCCGGCGACCAGTCGGCTCGCCGACGTGAGCGCGCTCGCCGTCTCGGTGTAGTCGAGCCGCACCTCCGCGGCGCCCATCACGACGCCGTCGACGCGGCTGGGCACGTACACGTCGAGGACCTCGCGCTCCGTGCCGCCGAGCGCGCCCCCGAGCACCTCCGTGATGACGCGCGCGTCCGCGGAGCCCCGCAGCGCCGCGTCGAGCCGCTCCCAGTCGGGGAAGCCGGTGGCGGCGGCGTCAGAGTCGTACAGCACGCCGCCGTCGCTGGTCCACAGCCGCAGCCCGACGAGCCGGTCGGAGAACCCGGTGACGGACTCGGCGACCAGCTCATGCTGCTCGGGCGCGAGCAGGCCCAGGGTGTAGACGTCCGGGGGCAGTGAGGCGCCGGCGTACCGGGCCACGGACTGTGCCGCCGCCGCGCCCTCGCGCAGCGCCTGCTGCCGCATCACGGTCGCGGTGGTCAGGATGAGGGCGCACCCCAGCACGAGCATGGCGACGATGCTGACCACGGCGAAATATCGGGTCAGCGGCCACCGGCGGCGGGGGGACGGCACCTGGACCTCACGGGACGGATCAGGACGGATCAGAAGGGAACGGTCGCCCGAGGGTACGGCGCGCGGAGGCCCCACGGGCGCAACGGCCGCGGCGCGTCGGTTTCACCCTCCGGGGTGCCGGGCGTCGACCGGGCCGCCCGGTAGCCTCGGGATCTCCTATCGCCCCTGCGCGAGCCGTGTGCGCGCGCAGCAACACGGACGGGGCAACCATGCACGAGCTGGCCACCTGCACGGTCCACGCCGACGGCGTCGCGGGCGCCCCGGGCTTCGTGCGCGTCTTCGACGGCGACCTGATGATGATCGGCGTGGAGGAGCCCCCGCGCGGGCTCGAGCCGGGGGTGGACGTCACCGTCGAGGTCCTCGACGAGGTGCGCGGCGAGTGCCTGTACGCCGGCTACCTGTCCCGGGTGGGCGCCGACGGCATGGACATCGCGGACGTCGCGCTCGTCTCCACGCTGCAGAAGCGCGAGGTGGTGCGGGTCAGCACGCATGTGGCGTGCACGGGCACGGCCATCGCCCGATGGTCCGACCCGCAAGCGGGCCCGCCCGCGCCGGCGCCTGTGCCCGTCGCGGCGCCCGACGCGGCTGCGCCGGAGGCCGCCGAGAACGCCGAGCCCGCCGAGAACGCCGACGCCCCTGAGGCCTACGAGGGCAACCTCGCGTTCACGATGCTCGACATCAGCGCCCACGGCATGCGGATCCTGTCGCAGGCCAGCCTCGCGCCCGGCCAGCGCATCCGCTTCCTCTACGAGGAGCTCCCCGAGCCGATCCTCATCGAGGCTGTGGTCGTGCGCGCGCAGCAGTCCCGCACCGGTACCCACTACGGCTGCCGGTTCCTGGGCCTGACCAGCCGCGAGACCGATGCGCTGTTCCGGCACGTGCTGCACACCCAGGGCGCCCAACGCCGCGAGCGCATGCGCCTGTGACGGTGCGCGTCACGCTCGGGGCGGCCCGAGCGTGACGCGCGGTCGACGCGCTGTCAGCTCTCCGGCGTGGCGGGCAGGGACCCGCCGGGCAGGGTGCGTGCCAGCGCCGCGAAGGAGTGCCCCAGCAACTCGGCCGCCCGGTCGCCGGGCACCGCCCGGTCGAACAGGTATCCCTGGCCGACGCCGCAGCCGACCTCGCGCAGCACCTCGAGCTGCTCGGTGGTCTCGATGCCCTCGGCGATGACCTCCAGGTGCAACGCCTTGCCCATCGCGACGATCGCGCGCACGAGCTCGCGGTTCTGCCCCCCGTCGGCGAGCTCCTGGACGAACGACCTGTCGATCTTGAGCGCCTCCACCGGGTACCGGTGCAACGTCTGCAGTGACGAGTGGCCGGCGCCGAAGTCGTCGATGTGCAGTCGCAGCCCCGCGTCGCGCATGCGGGACATGAGCTGCTGCGCCAGTTCGGGCCTGCGCATGATGACGCCCTCGGTCACCTCCAGCGTGAGGCTGGAGGCGTCGAGCCGGTGCTTGGCCAGGTTGGAGCGCACGTGGTCGACGAGCCCGGCGTGCCAGAACTCGCGGTCGGACAGGTTGACGCTCACGTTCACGGGCCTGTCGTAGCCGGCCCGCCACGCGGCGAGCTGCCGGCACACGTCCTCGATGACCTGGCGGCCCAGGCGGACCACGAGCCCGGTCTCCTCCATCAGGGGCAGGAACTCCCCGGGCAGCAGGACGCCGCGCTCCGGGTGGTTCCACCGGACGAGCGCCTCGAAGCGCTCGAGCGGTCCCTCGTCGAGCAGGACGATCGGCTGGTAGTAGACCTCGAACTGGCCCAGGTCGAGCCCGTCCTGCACGGCGCCCTGCAGGCGGACGTGGTGCAGCGCCTCGGCGTGCATCGTCTCGTCGAAGTACGACTGGGTGCCCGGCTCATGCGACTTCGCGTGGTACATCGCGGTGTCGGCGTCCCGCAGCACGTCGTCGGCGTTGTGGTAGTCCACGGCGGAGGACGCGATGCCCAGGCTTGCGGTGACCCACAGGGCGTGCCCCTCGATCTCCACGGGACGCGCGAGGCTGTCCTGGATGCGCCGCACGATCGTGGGCACCGTGTCGGGACTGGCGCCGTCGAGCAGCACGGCGAACTCGTCGCCCCCGAACCGGGCTGCGGTGTCCTGCCCGCGCAGCACCGTGCGCAGCCGGTCGCTGACCACCTGCAGCAGCCGGTCGCCCGCCTGGTGCCCCAACGAGTCGTTCACCACCTTGAAGCGGTCCAGGTCGAGGAACACCACGGCGAAGGGTGTGCGCGTCTCCTGCCAGCGGGCGACGCTGCGCTCGAGGCGCTCGAGGAACAGGCGCCGGTTCGGCAGCCCGGTGGCCGCGTCGTACAGCGCGTTGCGCCGCAGCTTCTCCTCGAGCCGCTTGCGGTGGTCGATGTCGCTCACCGAGCCCAGGAGCCGCTGGGCGCCGAGGCCTCTGTCGCTGAGCGGCATGGTCCGCACCAGCAGCCACCGGTACTCGTCCTCATGCGGCCCGCGGTAGCGCAGCTCGACCTCCGCGAGGCTCTTGTGCCCGCTGACGACGGCGTGGACCTCGCGGGTGAGGTCCGCCAGGTCGTCGTCGTGGACGCCCGCGCGCCAGTCCAGCTCGTCGTCGGGGGACAGCCCGAGCAGGGAGCGGCACCGCCCGGTCATGGTGATGCCGTCGCCGGTGCGCCACTCCCACAGGCCCTCGTTCATCGCCCGGGCGAGCAGGCCGTAGCGCTCCTCGCCGCTGCGCACCGTCTCGGCGAGGGTCTCCTGGGAGAACGCCGCGCACAGCAGCGCCGCCCAGTGGTTGTACGTCTGCCGCTCGGAGACCGTGTCCACGGGCCCGACGACGGCGAACCAGCCCCAGTCGTCGTCGGCGGTGCGCACGGGCACCACGAAGACGACGAGGTTCGAGGCGGGCTCGGACGCCTCCACGAGCTCGGGCGGTGGGAACGACCTCACCGGCACGACCCGGCCCTGCAGGTCGCCCAGGAGCCCATGCGGGTCGTGGACGCCCTCGATGACCAGCTCGTCCATCGTCTCGCGGTCCCGCCACGTGCCGAGGACGGCCGCCCGCAGGTGCGAGCCGGCCAGCCAGCTGAGCCGCCGCGGGTCGGACGTGCCGTGCCCGAGCAGCTCCACCCCGACGCCGTACTGCTCGTGCAGGGAGTCCTGCAGGTCATGGGAGCGGTCCAGGTACATCCCGGACTGCCGGTGCCAGAGCACCGCGGACGCGCGCGCCCCGATGCTCACCAGCAACGCCTCGAGCGCCGCGTCCGCGTCGACGGACGCGGCCATCTCCCGCACGAACTGCGAGATGGCCATGTCGATGTTCTGCAGCACCTCGGGGATGGTGATGTGCCGGATGAGGGGGTCGAGTATCCGCTGCAGCTCCTCGGACGGGGGTGCGCTGCGCGTGGCCATCACGTCCCGGACGCAGGCCACCAGCGCCTGGTGCGCCGCGGGGACGGCCCGCTCGTCCGCCGGGACGACGAACCAGTCGCGAAGTGCCGCCTCGATGCGCTCGCACAGGGCGCCCTCGATGTCGGCGGCCGTGACCATGCTCGTGTCGCCGACCAGCAGCGGCTCGCACCCGCATGAGGAGCGCAGCGCGAGGTGCGCGTGCTCGACGGAGTCGGGCCCCGGCGCCTCCCCGGTGAGGAGGCCGCGCATCAGCGCGGACGCGCGCATGCCGAGGCGATCGAAACGCTGGCTCACGCTGGACAGCGGAGGCGTCGTGTACGCCGATCCCGCGGCGTTGTCGAACCCGACGATGGCCAGGTCGGTGGGCACAGTGATCCCCGCGGCCGCCAGCAGGGGCAGCATCCCCATGGCGTTGCGGTCGGTCGCCACGACGATCGCCGTGGGACGGGCCCCGGGCCCCTGCCGGACGAGCCCCTGGGCGATCTCCTCGCCGCCGTACTCCACGTTGTCGGTCGCCGGGTAGTAGTGCGCCGGGTCCGGCGTGATCCCGTGCGCCAGCATCGTGTCGTGGTAGGCCGCGTACCGCTCACGGATGTCGGACTGGCCCAGGTTGCCCCCGAAGCCGATGCGGGTGTGCCCATGCTCGATGAGGTGCTCGACGGCGGCCGCGATGCCGCCCTCGTTGTCAGGCATCGCGACGGGCGCGTCCAGGCCGGCGAAGCGGTTGCTGGCGAGCACGAGCGGCTTGCCCGTCGCGATCACCGACTCCATGTGATTGCGGCGGGTCGCTGTGGAGATGGCGATCACACCCCGGGCGGCGTCCATGCCCACGTGGCTGCTGAACGGGGGCGGGTCCACCGAGGTCTCCGTGATGCTTCCCGCGTCGAGCGTCTGCACCACGATGAGGCGGTCGTCGTGGGCGGCCGCGTCGCGCGTGACGCCCGCGATGATCGAGCCGTGATAGAAGCCGGCTGTCCAGGGGGTCAGCACAAGGACGGTGCTCGGGGGAGCCACGGTGGTGTCCTTCCGGTCCGCAGAGCTCCGGCAGGGGCGCCGGTGCTCGTCCTCCTATCGGTTGGGCGGGTGCGGAGTTGACGGCGCATGAGCTGAAACCGGTGCTTCTCACCCGCCTTCTCACCCGCCCCTCACCCGCTCGTGGAGCGGCGCCCCGGGGCGCCGCCGGGCCGCGTGGCGAATCGATGTGCGCGGGTGAGGCACAATGGACATGTAGATGCGCGCTCTTCCGCGCGTCCGACGTCGTGGAGCACCGGCGGGGCCAACCCGCAAGCCGCCGCGAGCCCCGACCGTTCCCAACCGCCGGAAAGGCGCCTCTCTTCATGTCTTCGTTCTCTGCCCTTGGTGTGCCCGAGACCCTCACCGCCGCGCTCACAGCGCAGGGCATCACCGCCCCGTTCCCCATCCAGCTGGCCACGCTGCCCGACACGCTGTCCGGCCGGGACGTGCTCGGCCGGGGCCGCACCGGCTCCGGCAAGACCCTCGCGTTCTCGCTGCCGATGGTGGCCCGCTTGGCCGCCTCCACCGGAGCCCGGCGCCCCGCGCGGCCGCGCGGCCTGGTGCTCGCGCCCACCCGTGAGCTGGCCACGCAGATCGCCGCGACGCTGGAGCCGCTGGCCCGCGCGGAGCGCCTGAGCCTGACCACCGTGTTCGGCGGCGTCTCGCAGAACCGCCAGGTCAGCGCCCTCAACGGCGGCATCGACATCCTCGTGGCGTGCCCCGGCCGCCTGGAGGACCTGATCAAGCAGCGCCTGGTCACGCTCGAGGGCGTCGAGATCACCGTGCTCGACGAGGCCGACCACATGGCCGACCTGGGCTTCCTGCCCGGCGTGAAGCGGCTCATGGACCAGACGCCCAAGAACGGCCAGCGCATGCTGTTCTCCGCGACGCTGGACAACGGCGTCGACCAGATCGTCAAGCGCTACCTGCACAACCCGCTGAC
Source organism: Actinomycetes bacterium (assembly GCA_023389545.1). Lineage (GTDB taxonomy): Bacteria > Actinomycetota > Actinomycetes > Actinomycetales > Cellulomonadaceae > Cellulomonas_A. The sequence continues at coordinate 18,535 of JAEWEI010000426.1, forward strand.
GCACTCGGTGGACTCCGCCGAGTCGCCCGTCGCGAAGATGACCCACCACGTGCTGGCGGTCGCGGACGCCGAGTCCAAGCGGCTCGTGGTCAACGAGCTCGCCTCCGGCACCGGCCGCCGGGTGCTGTTCACGCGCACCAAGCACCAGGCCAAGAAGCTCGCGAAGGCCCTCACCGCCACGGGCATCCCCGCGGTGGACCTGCACGGCAACCTGAGCCAGCCGGCCCGTGAGCGCAACCTCGAGGCGTTCTCCTCGGGTGCGGTCAAGGTGCTCGTCGCCACCGACATCGCGGCGCGCGGCATCCACGTCGACCACATCGAGCTCGTGGTGCACGTGGACCCGCCGGCCGAGCACAAGGCGTACCTGCACCGCTCGGGCCGCACGGCCCGCGCCGGCGAGGGCGGCGACGTCGTCACCGTCATGCTCCCCGAGCAGGCCGGTGACGTCCGCACGCTGACCCGCCTGGCGAAGATCCACGTCCAGCCGCAGCAGGTCCGCCCCGGCTCGGCCGTCGTGGCCCGCCTGGTCGGCGAGGTGGCGCCGCATGTCGAGCCCGCGCCCGTCGCGGCGCCCGAGCCCGGCCGTCGGGGGGGTGCGCCTTCGCGCGACGGCGC
>JAEWEI010000024.1 GCA_023389545.1 Actinomycetes bacterium
CTCGACATCGTGGGCGCGTCCTACGTGCGCGAGGTCGAGCCCGGCGAGTTCATCGCGATCGACTCCGACGGCCTGCGCACGCAGCGCTTCGCCCCCGCGGAGCGCGCCGGGTGCGTGTTCGAGTACGTCTACCTGGCCCGCCCCGACACGACCATCGCGGGCCGCTCGGTGCACGCCGCGCGCGTCGAGATGGGCCGCCGGCTCGCGCAGGAGCACCCCGTCGAGGCGGACCTCGTCATCCCGGTGCCTGAGTCCGGCACGCCGGCCGCCGTCGGCTACGCGGCCGCGTCGGGCATCCCGTTCGGGCAGGGGCTGACCAAGAACGCGTACGTGGGCCGCACGTTCATCCAGCCCTCGCAGACGCTTCGCCAGCTCGGCATCCGGCTCAAGCTCAACCCGCTGCGCGACGTCATCCGCGGCAAGCGCCTCGTGGTGGTCGATGACTCGATCGTCCGCGGCAACACGCAGCGCGCCCTGATCCGGATGCTCCGCGAGGCCGGGGCGGCCGAGGTGCATGTGCGGATCAGCTCGCCGCCGGTGAAGTGGCCCTGCTTCTACGGCATCGACTTCGCGACCCGCGCCGAGCTCATCGCCACGGGCCTGGGTGTCGAGGAGATCGGCGCGTCCCTGGGAGCCGACTCGCTCGGCTACATCTCCCAGCAGGCGATGATCGAGGCGACCGAGCAGCCCGCGTCGCAACTGTGCACCGCATGCTTCAGTGGCAACTACCCCATCGAGCTGCCGCCCGAGTCTCGGCTCGGCAAGCACCAGCTCGAGCAGAACGAGCTCCCACTGGGAGCCCCAGAGGATGGACTGTCGACGTTGTTGAGCACCTCGGGTGGCGCGACCGCCCTGGAACAGCCGTGAGCGCCCCGCAGGGCGCCGGCGTCACGTACGCCGCCGCCGGGGTGGACACCCACGCCGGCGACAAGGCCGTGGAGCTGATGAAGGACGCGGTGCGCGCGACGCACGGCCCGCAGGTGATCGGCGGGTTCGGCGGCTTCGCCGGGCTGTATGACGCGTCGGCGCTGGTGGGCTACCGCCGCCCCCTGTTGGCCACGTCCACCGACGGGGTCGGCACCAAGGTCGCCATCGCGCAGGCCATGGACGTCCACGACACGATCGGCTTCGACCTGGTCGGCATGGTGGTGGACGACATCGTGGTGGTGGGCGCCAAGCCCCTGTTCATGACTGACTACATCGCCTGCGGCCGGGTGGTGCCGGAGCGGATCGCGGACATCGTGCGCGGCATCGCGGCGGCTTGTGAGGTTGCCGGCACGGCGCTGGTGGGCGGCGAGACCGCCGAGCACCCGGGGCTGCTCGGCCCGGACGAGTACGACGTGGCAGGAGCCGCGACGGGAGTCGTCGAGGCTGATGGGCTGCTGGGGCCGGAGCGGGTGCGCTCCGGTGACGTGCTCATCGCGCTCGGGTCCAGTGGCCTGCACTCCAACGGCTACTCGCTGGTCCGGAAGGTGGTCGAGGTCGCCGGCTGGGGTCTCGAGCGGCATGTGCCCGAGCTGGGCCGCACGTTGGGCGAGGAGCTGCTGGTCCCGACCCGGGTCTACGCCTCGGACTGCCTGGCGCTCGTCGAGCGGGCCGGGGGCGGCGTGCACGCGTTCTCGCACGTGACCGGCGGCGGCCTGGCGGCCAACGTCGCCCGGGTGCTGCCCGCCGGCCTGGTGGCCGAGGTGGCGCGGGGGAGCTGGCTGCTGCCGCCCGTCTTCGAGCTGGTGCGGACGCTCGGCGGGGTGCCGTGGAGCGACTTGGAGAACACCCTCAACCTGGGAGTCGGGATGGTCGCGATCGTGGCCCCCGAGGCCGTGGACGGGGTCCTCGCGCATGCCTCGGAGCTGGGCCTGCCGGCGTGGGAACTGGGCGTCGTCGGCGCCCTGGAGAGCCTGCGCGACCCTGACGTCGAGTTGGTGTCGGGCACGAAGGGCGTCCAGGCGGGCGCTGTGCGCATGACGGGCGCCTACCGGACGGCCTGAGCCGTCCCGTCACTGGGGATCACCACATCCCCGAGCCTGCGCGTGCGGGCTCGGGGACGGCGGGCGCGCGCGAACCAGCGGGGAGCCGCTCGTTCAGTGCGCATCGGCGCTGCCTGCGCCTCTGAGGCCTGCGTGTCACGCAGGGGGCAGGGGCGGTGGCGTCGCGATCCCGTCCAGCACCTTCATGCTCTGGGGATCGCGACGTGCCCTTGCGCTGACGCCTGAGACGTCAGCGCTCGTCTGCCCACGGGCGGTAGTCGCCCGACCCGTCCGCGTCGTCGTCTGTGTCCACAGCACGGCGGCTGTCGGTCACGACATCGTTGTGGCCTCGCGACGTGAGCTCCTGCTCGAGTGCTCGGTAGTTGGTCTCCGGGCTGAAGTACTTCAGCTCCCGGGCCACCTTCGTCTGCTTAGCCTTCTGACGGCCGCGCCCCATGGCATCGACCCCCTCTTACGTGGATGCGGGGCGGCACCGTGCGTACACGTGCGGCCCCGGGGTGCTGAATCGTCTCTTCGTGGGGCAACGGTACATGCTCGGCTGCTATTCCGACCACTCGCGCCCCGCGGGGGCGTCCGCTCGCTACTGGAGGGTGGCCGAGGGGTGGTCTGAGGCTGCACCGACCGGACGGTAGGGATTACTCTAGTTGTGACCGATACGCACCGTCTGCATGAGACGTTCGTGAGAAACAGCCGCACAACCCGTGAACCTTATGCGGCTTTCGACCAGGTACGCCATGCTGGTTGACAGCGCTGCAGGGGGCAGGGCATCACCTGGTTTCCGCTTGCGGAGCTGTGGTGGTGCCTCGGTCGGAAGTACGACACACGAGACTGCACGGTCCGCGGGACACAACGTTCCGGAAAGCGGGTCGTGCGCCACCTGGAGGCAGTCGATGTCCGCACACCCCGCAGAGTCCGAGGCCCTGCTCACCCCATCCGAGGTCGCGACGCTGTTCCGCGTCGACCCGAAGACAGTGACGCGGTGGGCGAAGGCGGGCAAGCTCTCGTCGATTCGCACGCTCGGCGGACACCGCCGGTACCGCGAGTCCGAGGTCCGCGAGCTCCTCAACGGCGTCCCGCAGCCGCGCGAGGGCAAGGCCTGACGCACTCGGCGTAGCAGCACGCCGCCGAGCACCACGAGCGCGCCCGCCCCGGCATGTGGCGGGCGCAACAGTCCACCGCACGCGTCCCCGCCCTTCCGCATCGTGGACGGTCGGGGCCCAGTGATCGGTCAGCCGCGTGCGCGGCTGACGGTGCGTCTGCTGGCTGAGATCGCGTGTGCCAGCGCTCGGCTGCCCTCGGCACGGGACGATGACTGCCCCCGTGCCGAGGTCCCCGCGCCGGTTCAGGGCTTTGCGGGCGGGATCCCACCACGCAGGTCGGGGCCCGGGGGCGCGCCAGACGAGGCCCAGCGAGCGGCCCGGGGCCCGACCGTGCGTCAGCCGGGCCCCGGCAGCGCGTGAACGGGTCTCGCGGCAGGCGCGGCGTCCAGGCGGCGCCGGCGGAGCGCGATCAGCGCTTGCGGATGATGCCCGCCACGACCAGCCCCACAGCGGCCCCCGCGGCCCCGAGGATCACCCGGGCGCGCTTACGTGCGGCCGGGTCGGTGTGCGGGTCCTTGCCCACGGCGTCGCGCATCAGCCGCTTGCTGTTCTCGACAGCCTCCGACGCCTGCCGGCGCGGGTCGAGCCGCGTGCTGAGCTCGTCCACGGTCGCGGCGAGTTGCGCGCGTGTGGCGCGGAGCTCGGACTCCAGCGCCGTGATCTTCGGGTCGGTCATGACCGGATGCCTCCCTTGACGGCCTCGACGTCGAGTTTCACGTTCTCCTTGGCTGCCTCAGGCGTCGGCGGCATCCCGGACTGCAGGCGGTTCTTGCCGAGCAGCCCGAGGATCGCTGTGATGATCAGCAACGCCACCGCCACGATCAGGGCAGCGAGCCAGGCGTCGAGTGCGGTTGCCAGGCCGAGCACCGCGGTCGCGATGAGGGTGGCGAACGCGAAGAAGCCGAACAGCCCGGCCCCCACCAACAGGCCGATGCCGATGCCCGCCTGCTTCGCTCGAGCCGCCATCTCCGCCTTGGCGAGATCGATCTCCGCGCGCACCAGGCGCGCGCCCTGCTCGCTCAGTTGGCTGACGAGACGACCGATCGATTGGCGATCCTCCGCCTCGCGCTGCGATCCCGTGACCATGACCTCACCCTCCGTTACCAGGCGTGCGTGCCATGCCCAGTCTGCTGGTCACGGGCCCGACACGCGCGTTCAGCGCGCCGTTCGCCCTCAGTCGGCCCAGGGGTGGACCTGTTCCTCGATGACGGGATCCGGGGCCGGAGGGGCTGGTCGAGTCGGTTGCGGGAGGTGGCTGCGGCCCCACGCGGCGCATCCCGCGGCGAGCAGGATGACAGCCACGCCGACGAGGACGAAGGACAGCCACAGCCACACCACATGCGCCAGGCCCACCACGGCGCCGCCGAGCAGCAGCGCGGCGCCCAGGACCGTCAGCAGCGCGGCGGCGGCGAACGCCAGAGCGCTCGGACGGACTTCGACGGCCTTCGCCTTCACCGCCCGGGAGACCGCGTCGATCTCGGACTGGACCGACGCGCGCACCTTGTCCTCGACCTGGCCGATCTTCTCGCGGGCCATCCCCGCGATCGGCTCGGTGAATCGATCGAAGAATCGGCCAGAGCGGGTGGCGCGCTCGGGGCCGGGGGACTCACTCACGGAAACCTCCGCCGTCGGCATATCGCCAGCGTCGTCGCCGGCGCGCGACAGCCTAGGCCCCGCGTGCGCCCGCGCCCGGGACCGACGTGCGCGCAAGACGGCGGTGTCCATCCGCCGGGACGCGCGGCGCGGCCTGCCCCGTGATCGCCTCCCGGCGCCGGGCGCCCGCCAGTTGCGGGCGCCGCGGACGCGCATTCAATGGAGGGCAGAGGCGCTGACCGCAGCGCCTCACCGACAGCGGGGGGCCTGCGTCATGCCGATGGACACGTTCGTGATCATCATCAACACCTACGACAACACCGACGACGCCCTCGCCGACTACGACGCCGCGCGCACGCTCTACCAGAGTTGGGACCTGGGTGACACCTACGACGCCGCTGTCGTCACCCGCCGCGACGACGGCAAGGTGAGGATCGTCAAGCGCCACGAGCAGCCGGTGGTCCAGGGCGGCGTCGCCGGGCTCGGCATCGGGTTGGCCGTGGGCGCCCTCAGCGCGCTGTTCCCCGCCGTGGTGATCGGCGCGGGCCTGGCCTGGGGCGCCGGCGGGGGACTGGTGCTGGGGGCGCTCACCGGCCATGTCGTCGGCGGGGTCAGCCGCAAGGACCTCAAGGAGCTCGGGGAGGAGCTCGACAGCGGCCAGAGCGCCGTGCTGATCGTCGCGGCCGAGGACGTGGAGGCCCGGGTCGACGCGGCGCTGTCTCGGGGCAACAAGATCCTGAAGAAGCAGCTCAAGGCGGACAACAAGGAGCTGGAGAAGGCGATCGCCGAGGCGAAGGCCGAGAGCTCCGGCGCCTGAGCCGACAACTCGGGGAGTGGCCGCCGCCACGCCGCTGCCGGGACGATCGTCCGGCAGCGACGTGGCGACGCACTGGTTGCATCGAAGGATGCGACAGACCCCGCTCTACTACTACTCGAGCGCCAGCGGGCTCGTGCGCTCGTTCGCGGAGCGGCTGGAGCGGCCGGTGTTCAACCTCGCGGAGCGCGAGCACCGCCTGAGCGAGGTCGACGGGCCTTGGGTCCTGCTCACGCCGTCCTACAAGACCGGGAACGACACGAACGACACGATCCCGGAGGCGGTCCGGCGCTTCCTGCGCTCGGACGCGAACCGCCGGCGGCTCGTCGGTGTGATGGGATCGGGCAACCGGAACTTCGGGCGGCACTACCAGATGGCGGCCCGGGAGATCGCCCGACGGTCAGGCCGGCCGGTGCTCTTCGAGTTCGAGCTCGCCGGCACCCCGTGGGATGTGGAGGAAGGCCGGGCCATCCTCGAGCGGCTCGACCTGGCGCTCACCGCACACGAGCCTGGGCGGCCGCAATAGCGCGAGGCGTCGCCGAGGCGACCCGGCCGAGCCATTCCTGGAGCAGCGCCGCGACGACAGCGGGTTGGTCGAGGTGCACGTTGTGGCCCGCGTCGTCCAGGAGCGCGAACGTCGAGCGGGGGTAGTGCGGGAGCAAGGCCATGGCGTCGCGGTAGCCGACCACATGGTCGTGACGTGCCGTGACGACAAGGGTCGGGCTGGCGGACGTGTAGCCCTCGGGCTCGACGGCGTGCGACAGCGCATACCGCGCCCGCAGCCGGGCCATCGCGAGATGGTTGGCAGCACGGATGCCCGGCAGGGCGTGGTCCCGGAACAGCGCCCACGCCTCCGGGGTCTGGCGGACGGCCATCGCAGCGAACTCTGCCGCGTCCGCCGGGTCGAGCCGCGCGAGCAGGGCGGGATCCGCGAGGGCCACATGCTGGGGTGGCGCGTCCGGGGCGCCGTCGGAGGCGACCGGGGCCAGCAACGCCAGACCGGCCACCTGGTCGCCGAGCCGTGCGGCGAGGGCTCGGGCCATCAGGCCGCCGTACGACGAGCCCAGCACAGCGAAGGGCTCGCTGAACTGGGCGGCAGCGACGTCTGTGAGGGCGTCGAGCACATCGTCAGAGCTGGCGACAGGATCGGTGCTCATGCCCATGCCCGGCAGGTCGACGTACACCCGGCGCCACGGCCCGGCGCCGGCGATCGCCCCGTCGAGGCTGGTGAGCAGCCGATGGTCGACGCCGAAGCCGTGGATGAGCAGGATGGGGCGGCCCTCGCCGCGCGTCACGATGTGCATGCGCGCACGGTAGTGAGGGCCGCCGACACTCGGGCGGCTCGACGGGCGGGCTCGACGGGCGGGCTCGACGGGCCGCCGCCAGCGCCTCAGGCCACGACGACTCCGCCGTCGGCGGTGATCTCGTCGGCGTCGGCGTCGTCGAACCAGAGCCCGCCCTCGCCGAGGTATCGGAACCGCACAGTCGTCCCCACCGGGACCGTCACGGACGTGCTGGCCGTCCCGTTGGAGCGGCGGCGCAGCGGGTGCGCCCCCGGAGTCCAGTCGTTGAACGTGCCCACGACGCTCACCGGCAGGGCGGACGACGGCAGGGCGAAGGTGAGCGTGCAGGTGGCGGACGCGGCGGAGTGGGACTTCTTGAGCACGGGCGGACCACACTTTCCCTTGGGCGACCAAAGCGGACAAAAGCATCGTGGCGTGCCCGTGTTTCCGGGGCCACTCGGACAGATGAGCGCTATGTGACGAGATGGTGAGGTCGGGCTGCCGAGGCTGTGCTCACCTCGCCGAGAGCGTCACCCCGGCGTGGTCGAAGGTGGCGGGCAGGGGTGTGCGGGCCAGGTACTGCGCCCGGGTGCAGCCCAGGTCCGCCTGCGCCAGCCGGGTCAGCATGTACCCGGCGACCAGGAGCACGACGTTGCGCCCAGGGCAGGAGACCGGCCCGCCGCTGAACGGCACGAGCGACCAGTCGGCGTCGGCGGATCCGTCGAGCCAGGCCTCCGGGGCGAAGTCGTGCGCGAACGGGAGTCTGTCCTGGTCCCGGTGGAAGAACGCCGAGACGATCGCGAAGCTGGTCCCCGAGGGGAGCTCGTGCTCGCCCCACCTCGTGGCGGCGGTGGAGTCCCGCAGGATCACGAGCGTCGTCGGCCACAGCCGCACCGACTCGAGGACGCACCCGCGTGCGTAGGGGAGCAGGGGGTCCCCACCTGCCGATTCCGCCCGCAGCCGGTCGCGCACGGCCGGTCGCGAGGCGGCCACCGCCAGCGCCCGCATGACGGCGGCGCCAGCGGCGTCGAAGGCGAACAGCCACTGTGGCGCCTGGCCGCGCGGATCGACGCCCGTGGTGTCAGCGGCCGCCACCGAGGCGCCCAGGAGGCTCCCGGGCTCGGCGCGGGCCACGTAGCCGTCGAGCAGCCGGTTGAACTCCTCCCGCAGCCCCTGCCGGCGGGGCCGCAGGTACGCCCAGTTCGCGTCGCCGCGCAGTTGGGCGAGCACATCGGTGATCCGCTCGTCGTCCCTGGCGCTCTCGCCCAGCACGACGGTGCGGATCACCCGCCAGAACGCGGGGGCGAACGCGGACCAGTCCAAGGTTCCCCGGCGACGGGCCTCGGCGAGCAGGGCGTCGGCCTCGCGGACGGTGGCCGCGACGAGCGCCGCCGCCTCCTCGTGCACCGGCTCACGGGTGTCCAGGGCGGCCTCGTTGAACGCGCGCCGGGGCGGCCGTCGGCTCGTGGGCGAGATGAGCACCGAATCGGGCTCGAAGTGCCGCAGAGCCGCCCGCTTCTCCCGGTTCGCCGGAGAGAACGGGTCCGGCGAGCCGCGCAGCAGCGCGCCCACATCGTCCGCGTGCACGGGCACCACCAGGCGGCGCGGCCCCACGTCGAGGACGAGCGGGGCGGCGTCATGCCGGTCGCGGAGCGTGTGCAGCAGACCGGCGGCGGTCCGGTCGGTCTGGCGCCGCTCCGCCCACGCCGTGATCGCAGGGCGGCGAATGATCGCGCCCTGGGCGACGAGGGGGAGCAGCGCCCGACCGGCCACCGCTGCAGCCTCGGCGGCGCCCAGGCGGACGGGCGTGCGAGGGCTGACGAGATCGGTGGTCATCAGTGCTCGGCTCAGAAGACCGGCTTGCCGCCGGTGACGCCGATCACGGTGCCGGAGACGTACGACGCATCGCTCGTCGAGGCGAGGAACACGAACGCGGGCGCGACCTCCGCGGGCTGCCCGGCGCGTCCCAGGGGCGTGTCGGCGCCGAACTGCTCGATCTTCTCGGTGGGCTGCGTGGCGGGCTGGAGCGGGGTCCAGATGGGCCCGGGCGCCACGGCGTTGACCCGGATGCCGCGCGAGCCGAGCTCGGCGGCGAGGTTGACCGTGAAGTTGTTGATCGCCGCCTTCGTGGAGGCGTAGTCGATCAGGCCGGTGGACGGCTGGTAGGCCTGGATGGACGACGTGTTGATGATCGCGGCGCCGTCGGAGAGGTGCTCCAGCGCAGCCTGCGTGACCCAGAACATCGCGAACAGGTTCGTGCGCAGCACCCGGTCCAGGTCCTCCGTCGTGACGTCGGCGAAGGACTCGCGGCGCGCCATCTGGTAGCCAGCGTTGTTGACGAGGATGTCCAGGCCGCCCAGCTCGGCAGCCGCGCGGGCCACGACGTCACGCGCCTGGTCCTCCTCGCGCAGGTCGGCCGGCAGCAGCACCGCGCGCCGGCCTGCGTCCCGGACCCAACGCGCCGTCTCCTCGGCGTCCTGCTGCTCCTCGGCCAGGTAGTTGAGCGCCACGTCGGCGCCTTCGCGGGCGAACGCGATGGCGGTGGCGCGCCCGATCCCGGAGTCACCGCCAGTGATCAGCGCCTTGCGGCCCGTCAGCCGGCCGCTGCCCTGGTAGCTGGTCTCGCCGTGGTCCGGCGCGGGGCTCATCGGGCCGGTGTGGCCCGGGGGCTCCTGCTGCTGCGCCGGGAAGCCTGCCTGGTCCTGCGTGCTCATGTTCCTCCATCCAGGGAGACGTCTGTCTCCCCTGTTCTCTTCTCCTTGCGTGCGGCCACGCTCAGGTCGAGGCGGCCGCTGTGTGCCCGTCGCTCACTGGCCTGGGGGATACGGCGCCGAGCGCAGCAGCCGGGCGAGGTGTGCGGTGTTCGCCGCGAGGGTCGCCGTGGTCGCGGACACCTCTTCCGGCGTCTCGTCGAGGTCCTGGTAGTCCACCGAGCCCATGGCCTGGCCCACCCAGTAGGTGACGGCGCCCGCTGGCAGCGTGAAGCCGACGTCGTCGAGCGCCTGGAAGAGCTCCGCGCTGACGTGGTGCGCGCCGTCCTCATTGCCCACCACCGCGACAGCGGCGACCTTGCCGTACGTCAGCAGGCGCCCCTCGTCGTCCTTCTCGGACAGTTCCGCGTCGAGCCGTTCGAGCGCCCGCTTGGTGACGCTGGACGGCTGTCCCATCCAGATGGGGGTGGCGACCACGAGGATGTCCGCGGCGAGGACCTGCTGGCGGATCGCGGGCCACGCGTCGCCCGGGCCCATGTCGACCTGCACGCCCGGCCGGATGTCGTGGTCCACCAGCCGCACGATCGAGCCGGTCACGCCATGCGGCTCGAGGGCGCTCAGCACCTGGCGGCCGAGCAGCTCGCTGCTGGACGGCGCGGGGGACGGGCTGAGGGTGCCGACGAGGACGAGGGCGGTGAGTTCCGGACCAGGGGTGGGTGGCAACGTCATCGCCCCATGGTCGGTTGACCAGCGGCTCCTCGCCACCGCAGGCAGGACGCTGATCGGGGGCGGGCGGTGCGCCCGGGGACGACGAAGCCCCGCACCGGATCTCCGGGCGGGGCTCGTTCTCTGGGCTGTTCTCTGTGGCCACTGGCAGGGTCGAACTGCCGACCTTTCGATTTTCAGTCGAACGCTCTACCAACTGAGCTAAGTGGCCGAACCGACAACACCCGGCCAGATGACCGGGTGTTGATCGAGCGACCCCGACGGGACTTGAACCCGCGACCTCCGCCGTGACAGGGCGGCGCGCTAACCAACTGCGCTACGGGGCCTTGTGGTGAGACAAGGTTCCTGCAGTACTGCTCGTACCCCCAACGGG
>JAEWEI010000029.1 GCA_023389545.1 Actinomycetes bacterium
CCCGGCTGACGTGCCAGAATGTCCGCGCACCAGGAGGGCTGGCTGAGCGGCCGAAAGCGACGGTCTTGAAAACCGTTAGTGCGGTGACCCCGTACTCAAGGGTTCGAATCCCTTGCCCTCCGCAAGATTGGCGTTGTGCAGGTCATGAGCTCGGGGCGGCGGTCCGTCGAGCGCTGCGGCCTGCTGACTTGCCGACGAGCAAGCAGGAACTCGCAGCCCTGCTCGGCCCCGCAGGTACTAGCAGCGAACTGACACGGCAACTAGCAATGGGTCCCGCGGCGGGTGCCAGGTGTCCGCGATGCGACCGCCGACGGGCGCGCTATCCGGGCAAATACCGGCTAACTGTGCACGCCGGGCACCCGTCCGCCGGGAGGATCGAGCCATGCCGAAGGCAGCTGACGGTTCACTCGAGGCGTGGGTGCTCTTCGCGAGAATCCCGCGAGGGCTCACCGAGGCGTTCCCCACGCTGGTCGACGGCGACGTGCTGGCGGTGCTGCCGGTGCGGTACTCCTCGCGGGCCAGCGCTGTGCGAAAGGCAGACAGAGCATCGAAGGTGGTTGCGCGCGGCATGACGTGATCCTGACGAAGGGCTCCGCGACGCGCACCCGACTCGCCGCCTGCTCCTACGGACGGGTGAACGGATTTCGGAAGCAACGCGCCCGCCCGCGCTCCAAGGAACTCGGCCACTTGGGTCTCCGCCGTCGCTATCGTCGCGACATGACCGAGGAGGCCGACGCGTCGGGGAAAGTGCGGAAGACCGTGAACCTGACGGCGAGCTACCTCCGGCTGGCCGATACCTCGGGCATCTTGGCTCAGCGGGCGGCACTCGGCGATCTCTCCAAGCTCATGAAGGTCCCGGTCTTGACGCCGGACTTCTCATTCGCACTTGAGGCGATGCGCCACATCGACACCTCGTGGATCAACGACCTTGCTCCGCGGATCCCTCTGCCGTCGTTCGATGGCTTCGTCGTGTCGGAGGCAGTGCGCAACATTCACAGCGCGGTGGCGGCGGCTGCCGGATCGTGGGTCGTCCCGCAGGTGGACACCAGCTGGGTGGCGACCGCTCTCGCGGACCTCGGGAAGACGATCGGCACGTGGCGGAACCCGCTCGCGGACTTCATGTGGCCTGAGTCCCTGCCGGTCCTTCCGTCGAACTTGCGAGACATCGATGTCGACCTGGGGCGGGTGAGTGATCTGGTCCACGAGGGGGTGACACTGTACGGCGTTCCCGGGCCGCTGCTGGCACGCCGGCTCCTTGCCGCACCGGACAAGGCTCGCCGTCGAGCGATCCTTGGGCGAGAGCTCGTTCGCGTCGCGCGTGACTGCACGGATGCGCTCGATGCCTGCGTCGCACCGGAGACCCGCGAGTCCGTCGCGTTTGCTCGCAACGCGATCGCAGCCGTGGAAGACGGCCACGTCGCGGCCGGTCAGGCACTAGCGAGCAACGCTCTCGACACCCAACTCTGGCGCTGGTTCAGCAGGAATGACTACATCGTCTACACCAGCCACAAGAAGACCAGCTCGGAGGACGTCGACGACTGGGATGTGCGCACCCACATGGCCCTCGGACCGGTGTGGGCGGCACATCAGCAGTTCGCGCCCGGCGGCACGGCCCTGATCCCGGGCACGTATGCGCGCCACGCGTCCACGCATGCTGTGTCGAGCCGGCAGTACAACCGGCGCAATGCTGCGCAGGCCCTCCTCCTGCTGACGTCGTTGATCGTCTACGCGAACGAGGAGGTGGCATACCCGCAGGCTGCGGTGAGTTAGCGGAGCGTCGACGCATCGGATCTTCATCGACCACTCGACTCGGAACCCGGCCCCATGTGCCGTGGCGACTCGCGCGGGTTTCCGGCTCGAGGGCACGAAGCGTGAGGACGCTCTGCACGCCGACGGCTGGCACGACATGCACCTTCATGCGCGCCTTGCCGCTGACCTGAGGCCAGCGGCGGGGGCCTCACGAGATGCCTGACTCATTGGAACGTGTCGCGAGCAGCCAGACGAGCTCGCCCTGGGCGTCCGTTGTGGAGTGGTGGCGCAGGAATCCCAGCCGGGCGAGCACCCGGAGGGACGGCGCGTTCCACGCCCGGACGGTGGACCAGATGCGTGACCGGCCGGTGCGGAACGCGGCGTCGAGCAGCGCACGCGACCCCTCGGTGGCGTAGCCGCGGCCTTGCGCCGCGGGCAGGAGCTCGTAGGCGAGCTCAGGCTCGGCGAGCGTGCCGCGGCCCACCACGATCGCGCAGTAGCCGAGCGGGGCGCGGTCGGCCTTGGCGCGCAGGACGCGGGCTCCGATGCCCTGCTCCTGGACCACGCGCTGCATCGCGATGATCCGGCTGGTCGCGGCCTCAGTCGACACGACACCGCCGCCGCGCGCGGTGAACACCTCCGCCAGCCATTCCGCGTCACCGAGGTGCTGCGGTGTCATGACGAGCCGTTCCGTCTCGATGCGGATTGGGAGCGGGGCGAATGCCATGCGCGGCAGTCAAGCACGGGGGAGGGGGGCGACCTGGTGCGCGGGGTGGGGTCGGACGTCCCTGCGGGAGTGGGTGGGGCGCCATCACAATGGTGCGCGTGCCATTGGAACCGAATGATGACGAGCTCGAGCTGATCCGGCAGTCCGGGGTGGCGCTCCGGGTGGGGAGGCTCAGCCTCGCCTCCGGGACCGGCAGCTACCGGGTGAAGTCGTCGATGGCGCGGGTCGCCCGCGCCCTGGGCATCGACCGGCATGAGGCGCATGTGACGCTCACCGAGATCACCACCACCTCGCACCGGGGCCGCAGCTTCCGCACCGAGGTGGCGGAGGTGCGGTCGATCGGCATCAACGCCGACCGCCTGTCGGAGCTGGAGACGATGGTGTCGAGCCTGGACTCGGCGTACCGGGCGACGGGCCAGACGGCGAGCGTGGACGACGTCAATCGGCGACTCGACCAGATCGCCGCGCGGCCGCCGCTGTATCCGGCGCTGTTGAACGCCCTGTGGTCGTCGATCGCGTGTGCGGCGTTCGCGTTCCTCAACAACGGCGGCGTGATCGAGCTGTGCGGGGTGTTCCTGGGCGCGGGGCTGGGCCAGCTCGCGCGGCGCGCGATGCTGCACAAGGGGTACAACCAGTTCGGGGTGACGATGCTCGCCGCGACCGTGGCCTGCTTCGTGTACCTGGGCTTCGTCGTCACATTGTCGGCGCTGGGCCTGACGGAATCGCAGCACCAGGCGGGGTACGTCTCGGCGGTGCTGTTCCTCATCCCGGGATTCGCGCTGGTCACTGGCGCCCTGGACCTGGCGAAACTGGACTTCTCCGCGGGGGTCGCGCGGCTCGTCTACGCGTTGATGCTGTTGACGTCGGCGGCCCTCGCCGTGTGGGGGGTGTCGGCGGCGGTGGGCCTGACGCCGGACCTCACGAGCCCGATCGACGTGGCGCCCTGGGTGCTGCTGGTGCTGCGGCTCGTCGCGAGCTTCTTCGGCGTGCTGGGCTTCGCGCTCATGTTCAACAGCCCGTGGCGGATGGCGGTGGGCGCCGCCAGCGTGGGGATGGTCGCGAACGTGGTGCGCATCGAGCTCGTCGACGCGGGCTTCGTGGTGCAGGGCGCTGCCGCTGTGGCGGCGCTGATCGTCGGGCTGATGGCCGCCTGGGTGGCGCCGCGCCTGCGGGTCCCGCGGATCACCATCTCGGTGCCTGCCGTGGTCATCATGGTGCCCGGCGTCACCGCGTACCGGGCGGTGTTCCACCTGTCCAACGGCAACACCACGGAGGCCCTCGCGTACGGCGTGCAGGCGGCCTTGGTGGTCACGGCGATCTCCATCGGGCTCGCCGTCGCCCGCATGCTGACCGACAAGGCGTGGGCGTTCGAGCGCTGATCAGCAGCCACTTTGCCGCAAGCCGACCTGGCCGGGTAGCCTGTGCGAGCCTGGAGACGTCGCATAGCCAGGTCTAGTGCGCGACCCTGCTAAGGTCGTGAAGGGGCAACCCTTCCGTGGGTTCAAATCCCACCGTCTCCGCTGTGAGGGG
>JAEWEI010000067.1 GCA_023389545.1 Actinomycetes bacterium
AGCTCACCCCGCGCGTGGTCGGACTGCGCCTGCCGCGCGTGGTCGGTGAGCCGCGCCACGTGGCCGTGTGCGAGGGCCACCGCCTGACCGGCGTCCTCGGCGGCGGCGGCTTCCAACTCGTGGGCGGCCGCGTCGTCGAGGGCCGCAGCGCCGGCGAAGTGCGCCGCCGCGCTGCGCAGCGTGCCCCGCGCCTCGGTGACCGCGCGCTGGGCCTCCCGGCGCATCTCCTCGAGCCGCTGCTGCATCTTCTCGTACACCTCGGTGCCGAAGATCTTCTGCAGCAGGCTGCGCCGGTGCTCTGGGTCCGCGCGCAGGAAGCTCGCGAACTCACCCTGCGGCAGCACGATCGTCTGGACGAACTGCGCGCGGTCCAGCCCGATGATCCGCTGCAGCTCGGCCCCGGCCTCGTCGAGCCGGGTGGTGAGGATCTCGCCCTCGGGCGCGTCCGCGTCGTCCACGGCCTCGACGGGCAACCGCCACAGCTTCACGGTGGACTGCTGCCGTGCAGTGCCGGTCCCGCGCTTCTTGGGCCGGTCATAGGCCGGGGTGCGGCGCACCCGGAAGGCCCCGGCGCCGGTCTCGAAGACCAGGTCGACCACGCTCTCGACGTCCTCGGCGGCGAACGCCGAGCGCAGGCGCTCCTCACTGGCGGCGGGCGAGGCGACCTTGCCGTACAGCGCGAACACGATCGCGTCGATGATCGTGGACTTGCCGGCGCCTGTGGGGCCCTCCAGCAGGAACAGCCCGGAGGCGCCCACCGCCGTGAAGTCGATGACGTGGCGGCCGGCGAACGGCCCGATGGCCTGGAGCTCGAGGGTGCGCAGGTGCATCAGGCACTCCGCTCGGCGGCTGTGACCTGCTCGTACGCCTGGCGGAGCACTGCGGCCTCGGCCACCGTGGGACCCTGCCCGCTGACGTGCTCGACGAACTCCGCCGCGACCTCCAAGACGTCACGGGCCTGCGTGACGGCTCCGGCGCGCACGGCGCCGCCCACGCGTTCGGGCGGCCGGTGCTGGATCACCAGGGCGTGCGGGAACCGGTCCTTGACGCGGCGGTACAGATCCTGGGGCCGGTGCGCGTCGGTCACGGTGACCCGCAGCCAGTCGTCGTCATGGCCGTCGCCCGCGGGGCCCAGTAGATCGTCGAGCGGCCCGGTGAGCTCGGCGAGGCGGCGCGGCACCGGGGCCGGGATGAGTCGTGCCGCGGCGGCGTCGGGCAGGGCGTCGACGTCGACCAGCACCGTGGACTTCACCTGCCGCAGCTCGGAGAACGAGTAGGCGAGCGGGGAGCCGGAGTAGCGCAGCAGCGGGCTGACGGCCGTGTCGGGGCCGGCGGGCTCAGCATCGGCGGGCTCAGCATCGGCGGCGAGGTCCGCGCCCACCCGCTGCGCCCCATGCAGGTGCCCCAGCGCCACGTAGTCCACTCCCCGGAACACGCCTGACGGCACCACGTCCACGCCGCCCACCCGGATGTCCCGCTCGGAGTCGCTCGGCAGCCCGCCCACCACGAAGGCGTGCGCGACCACCATTGCCCGAGGCCGCTGGGCGCCGGCGCGCGCGGCGCCGGCCACCCGCCCGGCCAGATCGGCCCGCACCCGGTCCATCGCCGCGCCCATCACCGCCTCATGGGATCGCGCCAAGGGCTCGGTGGCGCCGGCCTCCGCGAGGTCGCGGCGCACCACGTCGGGGTCCAGGTAGGGCAGCGCGTACACGAGCACGTCGCCGCGCTCATCGGGCAGCACCACCGGATCGGCCAGGCCGGCCACCCGGCAGCGCACCCGCACCCGGTCACGCATGAGGCCTGCCCCGAAGCCCAGCCGGGTGGCCGAGTCGTGGTTGCCGGGGGTGACGACGACTGTGGTGTGCTCGGTGAGGCGTGCGAGCGTCTCGGACAGGAGGGTCACGGCCTCCACGGGCGGCACCGCGCGGTCGTAGACGTCGCCGGCGACGAGCACCGCGTCCACCTGCTCGTCCCGGGCGAGCTCGACCAGGTGGTCGAGGTGGGCCGCCTGGTGGTCGAGCAGGTCGACCCCGTGCAGAGTGCGGCCCAGATGCCAGTCAGAGGTGTGCAGGAGCCGCATGTCGCGAACCTAGTCGAGACGTCCGACTGCTGCGGAACCGGGTGCGCCCGTGAGGCGTCAGGCGCTGATCGACTCGTCCTCGAGGTCCAGCTCCCCGCCCATGCCGATCATGTCCAGCAGGCCCGTGACCGTGCGGTTCGGGTCCCGCAGGGTGACCCGGCGGTCTTGCTCGGCGGCGACCAGGTGCAGCTGCAGGATGAACGCGAGTCCTGTCGAGTCGATGAAGGTGACGTCGGTGGCGTCCACCACCACCCTGGCCTGGCTGCTCAGGGTGTGCGACATCGATTGGCTCGCCTGCTCACGCAGCGCCGCGTCGACCTCGCCCCACAGCCGGACGGTGAGGACTCCATCGGCCTCGACAACGTCGATCCCGCCCGCTGCGGCGGTCTTCTCGATCAGGTACATCTCTCCCCAGCCATGTCTCTCGCCCTGCCCCCGGCAAGCCGGAGGTCGTGTGGGCCCACACGGACCGGTCCATCACACTACCGAGCGCATCTGACGTCCGCGCGCGGTGAAAGCGCTGTCTCACCCGGTTGGCTCCGGGTCGGTCACGTCGGCCACCTGCGCGTCCAGGGCCGCCACCAGGGCGTTCCCGTCCACAGTGGCGCCAACGCCGTGGCCGCCCGCGCCGATGGACACCTCCTGGCCCAGCACACGCTCGTCGGCCACCACGGGCCAGGCGCGCAGCGAGCCGAACGGCGTGATGGTTCCGCGCTCGTAGCCGGTGACGTCCTTCGCGGTGGCGGCGTCGGGCATCGACAGCCGGTTCACGCCCAGCAGGGCGCGCAACTTGGGCCACGAGATGGCCCGCCCGCCGGGGACGAGGACGAACAGGTAGTCGCCCTCGCCGCGCCGCACCACGATCGTCTTGATGAGCGCCCCCGGCTCGACGCCGCGGGCGGCCGCGGCCTCCGCCAGGGAGGACACCCGTCCGTGCCGCACGATGACGTGGCCGATCCCCGAGGCCGCGAGCGCCTGCGCGGCCCGCTCCTCGCCTGACGCTTCCACGGGCTGCGCACTCGACTCGGTCATGGCGCCAGCGTCACACATGTCCCTGGTCGGCGGGCCGCTCCACTGCGAACAGGTCGCCGGGCTGGCAGTCGAGCGCGTCGCAGATCGCGGTGAGGGTGCTGAACCGCACGGCCCGCGCTCGGTCGTTCTTCAGCACCGAGAGGTTCGCCACTGTGACGCCGGTCAGGGCAGCGAGCTGGACGAGGGTGAGGCCGCGCGCCTCGAGCAGGTCGCCGAGGCGGCAGGTGACGCGGTGCGCCGCGGCGTCGTCGTGAGTCACACGAGGCCTTCGACATCGGCGGCCAGGCGAGCGCCCCGGTGGGTGGCGGCGGCCAGGGCAGCGAGGAGGGCGGCGATGACCATGGGCCACCAGGCGACCTGGAGCGCCGGCTCGAGCCAGCCGGCGGGCATGTCGAAGGCGCCGTTGGCGGAGTAGATGGTCAGCGCCTCGATCGCCTCGATGGCCTGTGGCGCGGCCAGCGTCGGCCCGGCGGTGGCGAGCACGCCGCCCACCAGGGCGAGCGCAGCGGCGACGGCCAGCTGGCGGGCGTTGCCGCGCGCGAAGGGGCGGCCGTTGGCGGTCGCGCGGAGCACCGGGATCAGTGCGAGCCCCATCGCTCCTCCGATGACGCAGCCCACCCAGGTCGGCATGGCGCCCAGGAGCGTGGCAGTGGCGCCGAGGTCATGCGCCTCGGCTTGGAGCCCGCCGGCGGTGCGCACTGGGAGCGCGGCGCCACCGTGCCACTGCTCGGGCGCCGCCGCTGGGGCACAGCTGCCGCCGTCCAGCGACCATCCGTCGACGCAGGGCAGGAGGACGTTCTGGGTCGCGGGCGCCTCGGCGGTGAGGCGCACCGGCACGGACGCGCTCACGCTGCCGCCCATCGACAGGAATGCCAGGACCACGCCCACGGTGATGGCCAGCCACGCGGTGACCGTCAGGGCGCCCACGAGGAGCGCCGACATGAGCGGGCGTGTGCTGCGCGGTGGCGCGTCCAGGGATGTCGTCATCGACGTTCTCCGTCTCGGTTCTCGGGGCCGTGCGCCCACGGCAGGCATATCGACAATCGAGATGCTCACCTTGAGCCCGTGGTCACCGCGGCATCGTGACGGTCTTCTCCGGGCCCGTCACGATGCCCATCGCGTTCATCGCGACCACCCGGTAGGTGTAGGTGGTCCCAGGCCGCAGATCCCGCAGCGGGACCGACACCGACTTCTCGAACGTCGCGTCGATCCGCGTCCACCCCGTCCAGGTCGGCCACTCCCCCGTCGGGGCCCACTCGAACCACACCTGCGTGGGCAGCCGGCGCGGATGCACCAGGGCCCGCAGCGTGACCGAGGTCGAGGTGCGGTCCTCCCACCAGGTCGAGGACGTCGTCGGGGGGCCGGCCGTGCCGAACGTCCGGCTCAGGGTCGACGTCCCGGCCTCGGTCGACGCCGTCACCGTCCACGTGTACGACGTGCCCGGCAGCAAGTCGGCGAGGTGGTGGGTCAGGGCCCGCGAGTAGGTGACGGGCGGCACTGTCAGCCAGACC
>JAEWEI010000070.1 GCA_023389545.1 Actinomycetes bacterium
TCGCCGCGGAACGCGGGCAGCGTCACGTCGCCGCGCGTCTCGGTGTCCGAGCTGCGGGGCTTGGCGTACTGCCCTGCCATCCGGCCCATCTTGATGACGGGCAGGCTCGCGCCGTAGGTCAGCACGACGGCCATCTGCAGGATCGTCTTGATCTTGTTGCGGATGTTGTCGGCTGTCGCGGTGTCGAACGTCTCTGCGCAGTCACCGCCCTGGAGCAGGAATGCCTCGCCGCGGCCGGCCGCCGCGAGGCGGGCGCGCAACGCGTCCGCCTCGCCGGCGAAGACCAGCGGCGGCAGCCCCGCGAGCCTCGTGGTGACACGCTCGAGCTCGCCGCGGTCGGGCCAGCTCGGCTGCTGCACGGGGTTCAGCGTGCGCCAGTGGTCGAGGCCCCGCAGGACCTCCGGGTCGGCGTCGAAGCTCATGAGTGGTCTGCCGGGGCGAATTCCTGCCCGATCTCGGCGAGCATCGCCTTGAACCACGGCTGCTGGACGTCGAAGGCCTTGCCACCGGCGATGCGCGGGAACGCGATGGCCTTGAGCCGGTCGCCGTCCTCCTCGTCGTGGCCGATCACGCCGGCCTCGCCCTTGAGAGAGCACTCCACTGCCAGGTCCGTCATCGACTTGATGAGGCGCAGGTCCTCCGGGTTCGCCGCCGCGGCGCGCGAGTAGTACCCGGACTTCTGCACCATCGTCTTCTCGGCGCCGAGCTTCTCCGCGAACTGCTTGGCGAACCAGGCGCCCGGGTTGATCGTGTCGAGCTTGACGTGCCCGAACGGGTCACGCGGCACCTCGGCGCCCGACGCCTCGAGCTGCTCGACGATCTCGTGCATGCCCGCGCCCTCGGACAGGAAGATGTTGACGTTGCCGAGCTCGTCCATGACGCCGCGCAGACGCGCCGCCTCGGCGTCGATGTCGAGCTTCAGCTCGGGCACGAAGACCGCGTGGATGTCCCAGCGCTCACGCGACTCGCCGATGCTCGGCACCCACTCGCGCGCGTCGAGCCGCTTGCGGTACTCCGCGGCGGCGGCGGCCGTGAGCCAGCCGCAGTGCCGGCCCATGACCTCGTGCACGATGAGCATGCGCGGGCCCGAGCGGTGCTCGCCGATGATGTTCTCCGCGAACTTCGCGGTCTCCTCGGCGGCGGTCCACGCGCCCAGCGACTGGCGGATCGGGATCACGTCGTTGTCGATCGTCTTCGGCAGCCCGACGACGGTCAGGTGGTAGCCGTGCTCCTCCAGGTACGCGGCCAGGTCGGCGGCGGTGGTGTTCGTGTCGTCGCCACCGATGGTGTGCAGCACGTCCACGCCGTCCTTCTGGAGCTGCTCGGCGGCGACCCGCAGCGGGTCCTCGCCCTCCTTGACCAGGCCGCGCTTGACGCAGTCGGCGGCGTTGGTGAGCTTGACCCGCGAGTTCCCGATCGGCGACCCGCCGAAGCGGTGCAGCAGGCCCGCGCGCGAACGGGTCTCGTCGTCCACGACGATCGAGTTCCCCGTCAGCAGGCCGTGGTAACCGTACTGGTAGGCGATGATCTCGATCTCCGGCGCGATCTCGGTGTAGCGCTCGATGAGGCCACCGACGGCGGAGGACAGGCACGGGGCGAAGCCGCCTGCGGTCAGGAGCGCGACGCGACGAACCGACATGAGACACACCTCTCGTTGTTCAACACAGCTGGCCCCCTGATGTTCGGGCCTCGCTGCGGGCCTCAATCGGGCCCTTGGTCCGGAGGACCACCACCGTCCGTGACGGTGACCAGGTCATCCTACTGACGTGCGGGGCTCGTCCTCGGGCGGTCCCGGAACCTGGACGTCCGGGGCGGGGCGCCCGCCGGGCGCGGTGGGCAGGTGCTCGCGCTGGTCGGCGGCGACTGCCGGGTGCCCGGTGGCGATGCGAGCCTTCTGGGTGGCCGCGTACACGTCGACGTACTCCTGCCCGGACAGGCTCATGATCGCGTACATGATCTCGTCGGTGACCGCGCGCAGGATGAAGCGGTCGTCCTCCATGCCCGCGTAGCGGCTGAAGTCCATCGGCTTGCCGATCACGACCCCGAGGCGCTGGGGACGCGGCAGCCGGCGGCCGATCGGCTGCGCCTTGTCGGTCCCGACCATGATCACGGGGATGACGGGGGCGCCGGACTCGAGCGCGAGGCGAGCGACGCCCGTCTTGCCCCGGTAAAGGCGCCCGTCCGGGCTGCGGGTGCCCTCGGGGTAGATCCCGAACAGGTCGCCGTTGCGGAGCACCTCGAGGCCGGTGTTGAGCGCGGCCTCACTGGCCTTGCCGCCGCCGCGGTCCACCGGGATGGTGCCGACGCCGCGCATGAAGCCGGCGGTCAGCTGCCCTTTGACGCCTCGGCCGGTGAAGTACTCGGACTTGCCGATGAACACGATCTTGCGGTCGAGCACGAGTGGCAGCACGAACGAGTCGATGACGGCCAAGTGGTTGCCCGCGAGGATCGCGCCGCCCTCGGCGGGCACGTTCTCCGCGCCACGCACCCACGGGCGGAACACGAGGTGCAGCAGCGGGCCCACGAGCACCCGCTTCATCAACCAGTAGAACAACCTGCCACCTCTCGACCTCGGCGCCTGGGGCGCTCTGCGCCCCTTGCCGTCGTGTCCGACTCTAGAGTGCTCACATGGGACCTGGCCCCGACGAACCCGACGACTCCGCCGCCGAGCAAGGCCCGGACGCTGCCGCTGGCGACACCACCCCCACGCCGACGGACGACGAGCGCTGGGCCGCGATCATCGCGGACCTGGCGGACATCGACGAGGCGGACGGCGCGGACCCCGCCGTAACGTACCCCGTCGCGCCCTGGGTCTCCGACCCGCGGGTGGCGCCGGCCGCCGCCCCGGAGGCCCCCGACGAGCTGGCCGTCGGCGGCCGCGACTGGGACGGAACCGGCCAGATCGACGCGGCGGAGGCGGCTGTGGACGCCGACGAGCACTTCGTGCCGCCCGACCCCGGCCCGGTCCTCGGCGGGGATCCGCTGCTCACCATGGCGTGGCTCGCCGCGGGTGGGATGCCCGTCTTCCTCCTCGTGGTGGTGCTCGCCTGGCCGCATCCCCCCGCAACGCTCATCCAGGCGGCGGCAGGGGTCTTCGTGCTGGGCGTCGTGGCGCTGGTGTGGCGCATGCCCCACCGCCGCGACGACGCCGATGACGACACGGGCGCCGTTGTGTGACCCGGGGCGGCCCGTGAGCCGCCCCGGCCCCACCTCAGACCCGGGAGAGGTCCGCGGCGCCGACAATGCCGGCGTCGTTGCCCATCGCGGCGAGCTCGATGCGCGCCTCGGGGCGGTAGCCGCGCCCTGAGAGCTGCTCGGAGAACGCGTGGCGCACGGGGCTCAGCAGCAGGTCGCCAGCCGCGCCGACCCCGCCGCCGATCACGATGAGGCCCGGGTCGATCAGTGCTGCGACGGACGCCGCGCCCTCGCCGATCCAGCGCCCCAGGTTCGCGAGCAGCTCGATCGAGAGCTCGTCGCCCGCCTGTGCCGCCTCCGTGACGTCGGGGCCGGTGAGCTCGCTGACGTTGCCGCCGACGCGCTCGAGCAGGACCTCGGCGCGGGCGGGCTGGGTGATGAGCGCGGCCTGCGCGTCCCGGACCAGCGCGCTGCCCGAGGCGTACTGCTCCCAGCACCCCTCATGCCCGCACCCGCAGTAGTGGCCGCCGGGGACCACGCGCATGTGGCCGACCTCGGCCGCGACGCCCCAGGCTCCGCGCACGAGCTTCCCGTCGGCGACGAGGGCGCCGCCGAGGCCGGTTCCGACGGTGAGCATGAGCATGTCGTCGACATCGCGGCCCACACCGAACCGGAACTCCGCCCAGCCGGCGGCGTTGGCGTCGTTCTCCACCACGATGCGGACGTCACCACCGATCAGCGCGCGCACGCGCTCGTCCAGCGGGTAGTTGCGCCACGCCAGGTTCGGGGCGAAGAGCACGCCCGAGCGGTCGGAGGAGACGAAGCCCGCGGCGGCCAAGCCGATCGAGCCGATCTCGTAGGAAGCAGAGAACTCGCCGTAGATCTCGGCGATCGCCTGATCGATCGAGCCGGCGTCGTCGGGCTCGGTGACCCGGCGCGTCTTGGCCAGGATCGTGCCGTCCTCGTCGATCACCCCCGCGGCGATCTTGGTTCCGCCGATGTCCACACCGATGGCGTGCATGTCCGTCCCTGCTCCTGGAGGCCCCAGGTGATGCGGCTGTGAGTCGGGTGGGAATCGCTCCCCCGCCCTGGATGTGGCTTCACGCTAGCGTGCGCGCGTGGCCGAATGCGCCCGCGGGCCGGCAGAGCACCGCCCGGACAGGCGGCCGAAGATTAGCGGGTGGAAGATGTAACCGGACGGTACCAAGGTCCCGGTAGTGTGCGATCCGTAGCATCGCGCCCAACTGCCACTGGAGTCAGCATGGACGAGTTCCACTCCCCTGCCCTCGTCGAGGTCGATCCCGACGAGAACATCAACGACCTGCTCGCGGCGCGCGTCGCCGCCTCGCCGGACGGGGTGATGATCGAGCGCAAGCTCGACGCCGACGGCCCCGGCCCGTGGACGCAGGTCACGGCACGGCAGTTCGACGCCGACGTGGTGGCGATCGCCAAGGGGCTGGTCGCCCACGGCATCGAGCCCGGGGACCGCGTCGGCATCATGTCGCGCACGCGGTACGAGTGGACGCTGCTGGACTGGGCGATGTGGGCCGCCGGCGCCGTCGTCGTCCCGGTCTATGAGACGTCCTCCGCCGAGCAGGTGATGTGGATCGCGACCGACGCGGACGTCTCGTTCCTCGTCGTCGAGTCGGCCCGCCACGCCGAGACTGTCGCCGAGGTCCGCGCGGACCTGCCGAGCCTGCGCGAGGTGCTGGTGATCGACGACGGGGCCCTGGACGCCCTGCGCGCCGCCGGGGCGGGCGTCGACGACGCGGAGATCGAGCGCCGGCGCCGCCTGGCGAGCCTGGCCGACGTCGCCACGATCATCTACACCTCCGGCACCACCGGCCGTCCCAAGGGCGCCGAGCTGACCCATGGCAACTTCGTGGTCCTCACGCGCAACGCGGTCGAGGGCCTGGGCGAGGTCGTCCACAAGCCGGGCTCGCGCACGCTCCTGTTCATGCCGCTGGCGCACGTCTTCGCGCGCTTCGTCGAGGTGCTGTGCGTGCCCGCGGGGTGCGTGCTCGCGCACACCCCCGACACCAAGAACCTGCTCCCCGACCTCGCGTCGTTCCGGCCCACGTTCATCCTGTCCGTGCCGCGCGTGTTCGAGAAGGTCTACAACTCGACCGAGCAGAAGGCCGCGGCGGGCGGCAAGCAGAAGATCTTCCTGTGGGCGGCGGCGACGTCGATCGCGTACTCGCGCGCGCTCGACACCCCGAAGGGGCCGGGCATCGGCCTGCGGCTCCAGCACAAGGTCGCGAGCGTGCTCGTGTACTCGAAGCTGCGCACCGCCCTCGGCGGCCAGGTCGAGTGGGCCATCTCCGGTGGCGCCGCGCTCGGCGAGCGCCTGGGCCACTTCTACCGCGGCATCGGCCTCAAAGTGCTCGAGGGCTACGGGCTGACGGAGACCACGGCGCCGTCCACGGTCAACCGGCCGGGCGCCACCAAGATCGGCAGCGTCGGCATCCCGCTGCCCGGCACGTCCGTGCGGATAGCTCCTGACGGCGAGGTCGAGGTGAAGGGCCCGCACGTCTTCCTGGGCTACCACCACAACGAGGCCGCGACCGCCGAGGCGTTCAACGACGGCTGGTTCCGCACCGGGGACCTCGGGGCCCTGGACGACGACGGGTTCCTGCAGATCACCGGGCGCAAGAAGGAGATCATCGTCACGGCGGCGGGCAAGAACGTCGCGCCGGCTGTGCTCGAGGACCGGCTCCGCAGCCACCCGCTGATCAGCCAGGTGGTGGTCGTGGGCGACGCGCGCCCGTTCATCGGCGCGCTGGTGACCATCGACCCCGAGGGGCTCCCGGGATGGCTGCTCGCCCACGGCCGCGCCGAGATGACGGTGGCGGAGGCGTCGGTGGACCCCGAGGTGCTGGCGTCCATCCAGAAGGGCGTGGAGCGGGCCAACCGGGCCGTCTCGCGCGCCGAGTCGATCCGCAAGTACCGCATCCTCGCCACTGACCTGACCCTCGCGAACGGCTACCTCACCCCGAAGTTGAGCGTGCGGCGCGCGCAGGTCGTCAAGGACTTCGCAGGCGAGATCGACGCGCTGTACGACGGGGCGGTGGTCGGCGGGCAGTGAGCGCCGCGCCGGCAGCGCCGCATGGCGCCCGTCGGCTGATCTGGGCCTGGGGCCCCGTGCCAGCACCGGCGCGGGGCCCACGCCATGCCCGCCCTGGCGGGGCTCAGAGTCGCGCGAGACGCGCCAGCAGCGTCTGGGACGGCACGGCCCACGCCCCGGCCGCCTGGACGTCGGAGGCGACCTCCTGGTCGCTGCTGACCACCACGACCACGCGGCCCGGCGGCTCGGCCCGCACGATCTGGCGGATCAGGTCGTCGGCGATCTCCCCGACGGAGAACAGCGTCCGCACGTTCCGCGGCGCCGCCGCCGCGCCCGCGTGGCCCGGCTGGCCGTCGAAGCAGCAGGTGACCTCCACGCCGGTGCGCGAGGCGATGTTCGCGAGCGCGTCCAGCAGCCTGCGGCGCTGCTCGGCGAGCGCGAGCTGCGGGTACGCCGCCTTCGAGACGTTGTAGCCGTCGACCACGAGATGGGCGTGCGGGAGCCCCAGCAGGTCGTCCAGCAGGGCGGGGTCATGGACCTCGCGGCCACGGGACGTCGTGCGCCTGGGGGCGGCCTGGGGGCGCGAGGCGACGGTGTCGGCTGGGCGCACGTCGACGGGCGGGAGCCCGAGCTCATGCCGCAGCGCGGCGCCTGCGTCCACCACCGTATCGAGCAGCAGCCGGGCCACGCGGGCGCGGCGGCGGCGCCGCGGAACGTGCGGACGCTGTTCTCC
>JAEWEI010000122.1 GCA_023389545.1 Actinomycetes bacterium
GGCGCACGGCCGCCTCGCGGCCCTGCAAGCCGCGCTGCATGTGCGCAGCACGCGGCGCGCGGTGCTTGGGGCGCTGCCCTGGCCGACCGCCCTCGGGACGCCGCCGTGGGGCGCCGCGCGTGTCGCCAGCGAGCTGTGCGCGCGGTTTGGCGTGGCCCGGGAACCTGCGACGCCTGCGCATGCCTACCGCTCGGTGATGCTCGACGACACCCGGCCCGACGAGATGCGGGCCGTGCTGGCCCGCATCCGGCGTGCCCTCGCCCACGGGATTCCCGTGCCGCTGTACACCGGCGGCGACGCCTCGCAGGGTCTGGCCGCCGCGGTGCCCCGCCACGTCATCCTCGTCACCGGCGCGGATGCCGGCCGCCTGCGGGTCTACGAGCCGTCCACCGGCCGAGAGCACATGCTGGCCGAGGACGCGGTGCTGGCCGGGGGGACGCCGCGCGCGGCCTACGGCGGCTGGTCGCATGTGTGCTGGGCGCTGCTGCCCGTGCGACGCGCCTGAGGGCGGTTCCTCACGCGCGGTTGGGGTGTGCCCGCTCTGTCCTGTTGGCACGGGGCGCCGACGCGGTCCACGATGGAACCGCACGAGCCGTCCTCATCCCCCGGGAGGAACCATGAGCACCGTTCCCGGCCAGGACTCCTGGCGCGACGCAGGCCTGACGCAGCCCTCGCTGCGGGACGCCACCGAGGCGGACCCGGCGCCGTTCGAGCTCGACGAGCTGGACGATGCGGAGGCCGCCGACGAGCTGCGCGACGACGAGGTGGACACCGACGTGACGGTGGTCGACCCGGCCGCTGGCGTGGTGGAGGAGTACCGTCCCGACGCGCCCCGCCCCGACCTCGAGGACAAGGCGAATGTGGCCGACGTGACCGAGCAGACCCGTGAGGTCCCGCCGGACGAGCGAGACGACTACCCCTGATCGGGGCAGCCTCCACCGACCACTACGGTGGGGGCATGACCCTCGCCGCCGACCAGATCGCCGTGCTGCCCAAAGTGCTGCTGCACGATCACCTTGACGGCGGCCTGCGCGCCGCGACGATCGTGGAGCTCGCGCGGGAGGCCGGTCACGAGCTGCCGGCCACCGAGCCGGAGGCACTCGCGCGGTGGTTCGTCGAGGCGGCCGACTCCGGTTCGCTAGAGCGCTACCTGGAGACGTTCGCGCACACCGTCGCCGTCATGCAGACGGCCGACCACCTGCGGCGCGTCGCCCGTGAGGCGGTGCTGGACCTGGCCGCCGATGGGGTCGTGTACGCGGAGGAGCGGTATGCGCCCGAGCAGCACCAGCAGGGCGGGCTGAGCCTGCAGGAAGTCGTCGACGCCGTGCAGGCGGGGTTCGCCGAGGGCGTCGCGCTCGCTGCCGAGGGCGGTCGCGAGATCCGCGTCGGCACGCTGCTGACCGCGATGCGGCACGCCGACCGCGGCGACGAGATCGCGGCGCTCGCGCTGGCGAACCGGGACAACGGGGTGGTCGGCTTCGACATCGCCGGAGCCGAGCAGGGCTTCCCGCCCTCACGTCAGGCGTCCGCGTTCGGCGCCCTGCGCGCGGCCAACTTCCCCGTGACTGTGCACGCCGGCGAGGCCGACGGCCTGCACTCCATCGCGGAGGCGGTGCACGTCGCCGGAGCGCAGCGGCTCGGCCACGGCGTGCGCCTCATGGACGACATCACGGTGGCCACGGGCCCGGAGGGCGCCTCCGACGCGCGGCTGGGGCGGCTGGCGCAGTGGGTGCTCGACCGGCGGATCCCGCTCGAGCTGTGCCCCTCCTCGAACCTCCAGACCGGGGCCGCGACGTCGATCGCGGAGCACCCCGTGACCGTGCTGCGCGCGCTCGGCTTCGCTGTCACGGTCAACACCGACAACCGCCTGCAGTCCGGCACGACGCTCACCCGCGAGTTCGCCCTGCTGGCAGCGGAGGCGGGCTGGACTCTCGACGACCTGCGTGACGTGACGGTCACCGCAGCCGAGCACTCGTTCCTCGCGCACGCCCAGCGGCGCGACCTCATCGACCGGGTGATCCTCCCGGCCTATTCGCAGAACGGCAGCGGGAGGCACCGCGCATGACCACGAACATCGACCCGACGACCCTCGCCCAGTACGTCGACCACACGCTCCTCAAGCCGGAGGCCACGGCCGAGGACGTCGCGGCGCTCGTCGCCGAGGGGCAGCGCCTGGGCGTGTACTCGGTGTGCGTCTCGCCGTCGTTCCTGCCGCTCGACGCGGGCGACCTCAAGGTCGCGACGGTGTGCGGCTTCCCGTCCGGCAAGCACCACAGCGAGATCAAGGCCGCTGAGGCGGCCCGCGCGGTGGCTGACGGCGCCGACGAGGTGGACATGGTCATCGACGTGGGCGCGGCCAAGGCCGGGCAGTTCGCCGCTGTGCAGGCGGACATCGCCGCGGTGCGCGCGGCGGCGCCGGCGCCCGCGGTGCTCAAGGTCATCATCGAGTCGGCCGCGCTGAGCGACGAGGAGATCGTCGCGGTGTGCCAGGCGGCGGAGGCCGCGGGCGCCGACTTCGTCAAGACGTCCACGGGCTTCCACCCCGCCGGCGGCGCCACGGTGCACGCGATCGAGCTGATGCACGCGACGGTGGGTGGCCGGCTGGGCATCAAGGCGTCGGGCGGCATCCGCACCAGCGCCGACGCGCTCGCGATGATCCAGGCGGGCGCGACCCGTCTGGGCTTGTCGGGGACCGCGGCGGTGCTGGCCGGCCTGGAGGCCGACTCCGGCTACTGAGCCAGACGTCGAGGCGGCCGTTCAGAGCCCGAGGGCCGCCTCGAGGTCGCGGCGCACCGCGTCGAGCCGGTCGCGGGCCTGCTGCCGCGCGCTCATCAGCTTCGCCTCGCTGGCATGCTGGCCGACCTGGACGATCACCTCGAGGTAGCACTTCACCTTCGGCTCGGTGCCGCTGGGCCGCACGATCGCCCGGGTGCCGTCCTGGGCGAGCAAGCGCAGCCCCACCGTCGGGGGGAGCCCGCCGCGCTCGGCGTCGGTGCCCGCCTCCAGGTCGACGACCTTCGTCACGGGGGAGCCGCCCAGGGTGGCTGGCGGGTTGTCCCGCAGCCGCGCCATCGTCGCAGGGATCTGCGCGAGGTCCGTGAACCGCGCCGAGAGCTGGTCGGTGACGTAGAGGCCGTGGTCGCGGGCCAGGTCGTCCAGCACGCCGATCAGGGTGCGGCCGGCGGCCTTGAGCGTCGCCGCGAGCTGTGCGATGACCAGCGCGGCGGAGATGCCGTCCTTGTCCCGCACATGCGCCGGGTCGACGCAGTACCCGAGAGCCTCCTCGTACCCGTAGGCCAGGCCGTCCACGCGGGAGATCCACTTGAAGCCCGTGAGGGTCTCCTCGTGTCGTGCCCCGGCGGCCTGCGCGATCTGCGCGAGCAGCCTCGAGGAGACGATCGAGTTGGCGAACACGAGCTCGCGGTCGTCGGGCGTGCCGGCCACGAACGTGCCCACGCCGTCGATGGCGCCGGCGGCGAGCGCGCCCAGCAGGGCGCCCACCTCGTCGCCGCGCAGCATCCGCCAGCCGTCCGCGGCGGCCGTGCCCGGCCCCCGGTACGAGCGCGAGGCCGGGTCGTCGACGGCCACCGCGCACCTGTCGGCGTCCGGGTCCAGGGCCAGCACCAGGTCCGCGTCCCGGTCCTGCGCGAGGCCCAGCGCGTAGTCCATCGCGCCCGCCTCCTCAGGGTTGGGGAAGGCGACGGTGGGGAAGTCGGGATCGGGATCGGCCTGCTCCGGCACCAGCGTCACGTCGCTGAACCCGGCGGCGGCGAGCACCCGGTGGGCGACGGCGCCGCCCACCCCGTGCAGCGGCGTCAGCACGACCCTGAGGTCGCTCGCGCGGGTGCGCGCCTGCTCGCCCGGGTCCGCGAGCGTCAGCACCGCCGCCACGTACGCGTCGAGCACCTCTGGGCCCAGCACCGTCCAGCCCGAGTCGGCGCGCGGCACCGACGCGACCGAGGCGACCCGGGCGATCTCGGCGGCGATCTCCGCATCGGCAGGCGGCACGATCTGCGAGCCCTGCCCACCGCCCGCCGCCACGCGGCCGCCGAGGTACACCTTGTACCCGTTGTCCTGCGGGGGGTTGTGGCTCGCGGTGACCATGACCCCGGCGTCGGCGCCCAGGTGGCGGACAGCGAAGGCCAGCACGGGGGTGGGCAGCGGCGACGGGAGCAGCAGCGCCTCGATGCCCGCGGCCGTCATGACGGCAGCGGTGTCCCGGGCGAAGTCTGCGGAGCGGTGCCGGGCGTCGTAGCCGATCACCACGCGCGGAGCGGGCCGTGCGTCCGGGAGCTGGGCGCGCAGGTAGCCGGCGAGCCCCGCGGCGGCGCGGATCACGACAGCGCGGTTCATCCGGTTGGGGCCGCCCGCGATGGCGCCCCGCAGGCCGGCGGTGCCGAACTGCAGGGTGCCGGCGAACCGGTCCTCGAGCTCGGCGCGGGCGCGCTCGACGTCGCTGACGAGCTGCTCCTGCTCGGGTGGCAGGTCGCTGCCGGGGACGCGCCCCGCCTCGACCTCGTCCAGTGACGTGCCAGCGGTCGCGAGCAGCTCCGCGAGCTCGGCGGCGGTGGTGGGGTCCGGATCGTCAGCGATCCAGGCTCGCACCCGGTCCTGCAGCTGGGGCCATGCGTCGGCGGTCGCCATGTCGCTCAATCTACCGATGGCGTGGCCGACGCGTCGTCCAGGCGCCGCACGATCGACGCGAGCAGCGCGCTGATCCGTGGCCCGGCGGCCTGGCCGGCCTCGATGACCTCCGCATGGGACAACGGCACCGGGCTGATGCCGGCCGCCTGGTTCGTCACGAGCGAGAGGCCCAGCACGTCCATGCCCGCTTGGCGGGCGGCGATGGCCTCGAGCGTGGTGGACATGCCCACCAGGTCGCCGCCCATGCGGCCGGCCATTGTCACCTCGGCCGGGGTCTCGTAGTGCGGCCCACGGAACTGGACGTACACGCCCTCGCCGAGCGTCGGGTCGACGGTGCGGGCGA
This sequence comes from Actinomycetes bacterium, assembly GCA_023389545.1. Lineage (GTDB taxonomy): Bacteria > Actinomycetota > Actinomycetes > Actinomycetales > Cellulomonadaceae > Cellulomonas_A. Next base: position 4,988 of record JAEWEI010000122.1, read on the forward strand.
GCTCGCGCAGGCGCTCGGTGTACAGGTCGGTGAGGTCGACGAACGTGGCGCCCTCGAGCGGCGACGTGGCCGTGAGGTTGATGTGGTCGCGGATGAGCACCGGGGTGCCGGGCGCCCAGTCGGGGTTCAGGCCGCCGCATCCGTTCGTCAGCACGATGGTGTGGGCGCCCGCGGCGGCGGCCGTGCGGACGCCGTGCACCACACGGCGCACCCCGCGCCCCTCGTACAGGTGCGTGCGGGAGCCGATGACCAGCACGTGCCGGTCCGGCGCCCCACCCTCCCCGGCGACCCGGATCGAACGCGTGGTGCCGACATGCCCCGGCACCGCGGGCGCCGAGAAGCCGGGGATCTCGTGGCTGGGGACCTCGGCCACCGTCTCGCCCAGCAGGTCGGCGGCGCCGCCCCAGCCGGAGCCGAGGACCAGCGCGATGTCATGTCGCTCGACGCCTGTCACCTGAGCCAGGTGCTCGGCGGCGAGGCGGGCCACGTCGAAGGGGTCGGTGCGGGGGTCGTCGAGTTCAGACATGCGTCGAGGTTAGTGGCCGCCCGGCGGCTTGCGGCCAGCGACGCGGCGTGCGCCCCGCCCGACCTGCGCGGATGGCCCAGGACGGCACAATGGGGGCGTGAACACCCCCATCCATGACCTGCAGGCCAGCCGCGTCGTCGTCGTGGGCGGCGGACCCGGCGGATACGAGGCGGCGCTCGTCGCGCGTCGGCTGGGCGCGCAGGTCACAGTGGTGGAGCGCACGGGGCTCGGGGGCGCCGCGGTGCTCACCGACGCGGTCCCGTCGAAGACCCTGATCGCCACGGCGGAGTGGATGACGATCGCGGACCGCGCCCCCGACCTGGGCATCCGGCTCGACGTGCCCGGCAACGGCCTGCCCGGCGACGGCGCGCCCGCCGACGGGCCGAAGGAGTCCGAGCGCCACCGGGTCGACCTGGACGAGGTCAACGCCCGCGTCCTCGCGCTCGCGGCCGCGCAGTCGCGTGACATCCGCTCCCGGCTCGACCGCGAGGGCGTGCGGGTGGTGCTCGGCAGCGCGCGGCTGGACGGGCCGCAGCGCGTCATCGCGCAGGAGGACGACGGCGGCGAGCACGTGTTCGAGGCGGATGTCGTGCTGGTGGCCACCGGCGCCACCCCGCGCGTGCTGCCGGAGGCGCAGCCGGACGGCGAGCGGATCTTCACGTGGACGCAGCTCTACGACCTGAAGTCGCTGCCCGAGCGGCTCGTGGTGGTCGGCTCCGGCGTCACCGGCGCCGAGTTCGCCGGCGCGTACGTCTCGCTGGGCTCCGAGGTGGTGCTGGTCTCCAGCCGGGACCGGGTGCTCCCCGGGGAGGACGCGGACGCGGCAGCGCTGATCGAGGAGGTGTTCCGCAGCCGCGGCATGACGGTGATGTCCCGCTCCCGGGCCCAGTCGGTGCGGCGCACCGCCGACGGCGTGCTCGTCACGCTGGAGGACGGCAGGACGGTGGAGGGGTCGCATGCGCTCATGGCCGTCGGGTCGACGCCGAGCACCGCGGGCCTGGGCCTCGAGGACGCCGGGGTCCGGCTCACGCCCAGCGGGCACATCGAGGTCGACAAGGTCTCGCGCACGTCGGCGCGTGGCGTGTACGCCGCGGGCGACGTGACGGGCGTGCTGCCACTCGCGTCGGTGGCGGCCATGCAGGGGCGCATCGCCATGTCCCACGCGCTGGGCGACGCGGTGGCGCCGCTCGCGCTGCGGGGTGTCGCGGCGAACATCTTCACCGCCCCCGAGATCGCGACGGTGGGGTCCAGCGAGGCAGGCCTGCAGAAGAGCGGGACGGCCTACGTGACGAGCATGCTGCCGCTGACGCGCAACCCGCGGGCCAAGATGCTCGGCCTCAAGGACGGGTTCGTGAAGCTCTTCGCCCACCCGACGGGTCAGGTGCTCGGCGGGGTGGTCGTCGCCCCCCGCGCCAGCGAGCTGATCTTCCCGATCACGCTGGCCGTCTCGCACCGGCTCACTGTTGACGACGTGGCGAGCGCCTTCACGGTGTACCCCTCGATCACCGGCTCGATCGCGGAAGTCGCGCGCATGCTGCACCACGTGCAGGAGGGCTAGCCCTCAGCTGGCGGCTCGCACGCGCGCCACGATCGGCAGGTGGTCGGAGGATCCCTCACCGGTGAGCACCCGCACGTCGCTGAACTTGACGCCGGCGCCCATCACCCAGTCGATCCGCACCTGCGGGTCGTCGCTGGGGAAGGTCAGCGCGTCGGGGTCGCCGGCGGAGTCCACCGCGCTGGTCCAGCCGTCGTCGGCGAGCAGCGCGAGCTCGGGGGAGCCCGGCGTCGCGTTGAAGTCGCCCGCGATGACCGCGGGCTCGCCGCCGTGCGGAGCGGCGGCCAGCAGGGCCTCGAGCTGGGCGATCCGGGTGGGCGTGTTGGCGGCGCGGTGCTGAAGGTGCGCCGAGGTCACCTGGACGGGCGAGCCGTCGGCCAGCGTCACTGTCGCCATGAGGGCGGAGCGCCGCTGGGGGCCGGCGCCGATGGGCAGCTCGATGACCTGCGTGTCGGTCAGCGCCGACCGGGACAGGAGCGCGTTGCCCATCTGCGCGTCGGCGGCTGGCGCGTAGGCGAACTCCATGCCGAGCCGGTGCGACAGCCAGGTGGCCATGTCGGCGCCGCCGCCCAGCACCCAGCCTCGGGAGACCTCCTGCAACGCCACGACGTCGGGGTCGTGCTCCTCGATCACGGAGGCGATGCGCTCGAGGTCCACGGCGGTGGCCGGCTCGACGCCGTAGTGCAGGTTCCAGCTGAGCAGGACGAGCTCGTCGGAGCGCGCGCGGTCCTGGCCGGCGGCCGCCGGGCTCGACACCGGCCAGCCCGCGAGGGCGAGCACCACAGCCGGGATGACGAGCAGGCGGACCGCGTTGGCCCGGACGGGGTTCGCGCGGGGCGCGGCGGGCTCGGGAGCGGACTCGGGGTCGGCGCCGGGGAGCGGGGGCACCCGGCGGCGCAGCCCGCCGCAGGCCAGCGCCACCCCGGCGGCCACGATCACCCAGGCGTTGTCGAAGCCGAGCGGCAGGTCGTAGTCGATGAGGTACAGCGCCAGGGGGACGATCAGGCCGAGGCCCACGAGGCAGCTCGCGAGGCTGACCCGCAGCCCTCCGCGTGGGGCGGGACGGCGCGGGCTGAGCGCCGTCACCAGCGTCACAGGCGCCGCGACGCCCAGGGCGCCGACGGCCACCAACGTGCCAGTGCCCTGTGTGAGGAACGCGGCCGCCAGCGCGAGGGGCACAGTGACGGCGGCCAGCACGCGTGTCTCCCCGTTGAGCCGCTGCGGGTCGAGCATCATCCACACCGCGACGGTGGAGGCGCCCACGGCGACCAGTCCGGCGACGTTGAGCCCGGAGCCCGACTGGGACGCCGCGAACGCGGGGTTCGCCAGCACCATCACCGCGATCGCCAGATACGGGCCCAGGACCCACAGCCGCCGCGGGCGCCCCTGCACCACCTCACCGCGCACCACGCGGGCCACCGCGACGGCCCCGCCGACGAGCGCGACCGTGATCAGCCAGCCCAGCGGCCCGTGCCTCCAGTACGCGTCCCACGTGCCCAGCACGAGTTGCAGGCCCGAGGCGAAGCCCACGCCGAGGGCCATCCCCACTGCTGCCTCACGCGCCCCGTGCGCGCGGCCGGCGACGAACGCCACGGCCAGGACGAGGACGGCGACCGCCACCGTCGCGGTCGCGAGCCCGACGGCGAAGCGGGCGCTGCCGTCGAGGGCCTGCACCGCGAGCCGCGCCACGGCCAGCACGACCGTGCCCGCCAGCACCGTGCGGCCCGAGGGGACGCCG
>JAEWEI010000127.1 GCA_023389545.1 Actinomycetes bacterium
ACGTACGTGTGCCCGGTGACCCAGCCGATGTCGGCGGTGCACCAGTACACATCCGACTCGGCCTTGAGGTCGAAGACGTTCAGATGCGTGTACGCCGCCTGCGTCAGGTACCCGCCGGTGGTGTGGAAGATGCCCTTGGGCTTCCCCGTCGTCCCCGACGTGTACAGGATGAACAGCGGGTGCTCAGCCTCGACCTCCACGGGGGTGTGCTCGGCGCTCGCGGACCCCACCGCCTCGTGCCACCACACGTCGCGGCCCTCGGTCCACGCCACGTCCTGCCCGGTGCGGCGCACCACCAGCACGTGCTCGACGCTCTCCGAGCCCTTCGCCAGCGCGTCGTCCACCGCGGGCTTCAGCGCCGAGGCCGAGCCACGGCGGTAGCCGCCGTCCGCCGTGATGACCAGCTTGGCCTGCGCGTCCTCGATCCGGGAGTGCAGCGCCTCCGCCGAGAAACCGCCGAACACCACCGAGTGCGGGGCGCCGATGCGCGCGCAGGCGAGCATCGCGACCACGGCCTCCGGGATCAGCGGCAGGTAGATCGCCACCCGGTCGCCCGTCCCGACGCCGAGCTCGAGCAGCGCGTTCGCGGCCTGCGACACCTCGCGCTGCAGGTCCGCGTACGTGATCGTGCGGGTGTCGCCCGGCTCGCCCTCGAAGTGCAGCGCCACCCGGTCGCCGTTGCCGGCCTCCACATGGCGGTCCACCGCGTTGTACGCGGCGTTCAGGCGGCCATCGGCGAACCACCGCGCCACCGGCGCGCCCGACCAGTCGAGCACCTCCTCGAAGGGCGTCGACCAGGACACCAGCTCGCGCGCCTGGTCCCGCCAGAAGTCGAGCCGATCGGCATTCGCCCACGGGTACAACTCGGGGTGGGCGTTGGCCTGCGCGGCGAACTCCGGGTCCGGCGGGAAACGACGGTCCTCGGTGAGGAGGTTCGCCAGGCCGGCGGAGGGCGTGGCGTCCGCCGTGGCGGAAGGGCTGGGTGGAGTGGTGGTGCTCTGATCCGAAGGCTCGGGACGGGTGGGCTCGTCGACCTGGGTCACGGGTTTACCTCCTGCGCAACGACGTTGGTGCGGCACGGGGATTCGGGCCCCGTGTCGCACTCTAGGGGGGAGCGTCCTGGTCCGTCTGCCTGTCAGGAGATCTGAGACGCGACGTCACGGCGTCCGCTGGCGCTCCCGGAACGCGCCCAGCGCCCGTCCGCGGCGGCGGGCTACCGCCAGCGCCCAGCCCGCCACGAGCAGCAGAACGCCCACCACGAACGTCATGCCCATCGTGCTGGCGATGATCCCGTAGATCACCGTCTCGCGAGACGCGTCGGTGGCCAGCAGCCGCAGCGTCTCGTCCCGGGCCACCGAGGGGAAGTACAGGTAGAACCCGCCGACCACCGTCAGCACCACGCCGCCGGTGATCGGCAGCGCCGCCGTCCACACCCCCAGGTACACCACCATCGCGAGCAGCAGCGCCGCCAACGTGACCAAGACGATGCCGATGCCGTCCGCCGCCGTCGGGTCCTCAGACCCGAGGATGCGCGCCTCCCCGAGGAGCAGCAGCACCAGCGCGAAGACCGACAGGACCGCGCCGATGAGGATGCCGAGCAGGTGGCCGCCGAACCCGGCGCCCCGGCGTGGCTCCTTCGCGGGCTCCCGAGTGGGGAACGGGTCCGGCTGGGCGGCAGGCGGGCGGGCGGTGTCAGCGTCAGGCGAGCGGCGTGCGGTGTCGGCCTCAAGCGAGCCGACCGGGTCGGCGTCGGGCGCGTGGCCCGTGTCGTGCGGGTGGGCCGTGTCGGTCTGTGGCACGCGGGCCTGGTCGGGCTCGGCCGGCTGGGTGGAGTGCGTCGCCGCGTCGGAGTGCTGCTTCGCCGAGCTGCCGGCAGGCCAGTCCACCGGCGCCTGCCGGGCCGGTGGCGCTGCGGGGGGCGGGGGAGGCTCATGGGCGGGAGTGCTCCCGACCGGCGGAGTGGGCTGCGTGCCGCGCACGCCGCCGACGGTCGGCCCCGTCGGGTCTGTCGGCTCCGGCGCGCCCTCCGGCTCTGCCGGGGTGGGGGACGACGAGCGGTGCTCGGGGTCGGACGTGCTCATGGCCTGCTCCTCCGTCGCCGTGCGGGGCGCCTGGTCACGGCGCTGCCGTCAGGGCTCTCACGGTAGGGGCGAGGCGCGTTGCCCGCTCGTCCAGGCGGATGCCGCAGGTCAGCGAAGTGCGGCCTGAGCCGGGACCCCAGTGGTCTTGGCGGAGGTGGAAGCCGGGGCCGGCGTGGCCGACTCCGCAGGCGCCGGGCGCCCCGCGGCGTACACGTAGGCCGCGCCGACGAGCAGGCCCCCGCCCACCAGGTTGCCCAGCCCGACGGCGCCCATGTTGCGCGCGAGCTCCAGCCACGTCGCGTGCGGCAGGCCGCCCAGCAGCCCGAAGGAGAACGTGGTCATGTTGGCCACCACGTGTTCGAAGCCCGAGGTGATGAACACCATGACGCACGCGAAGATCAGCGTGATCTTCGCGCCCTCGGAGCGCAGCCGCGCCGCCGACCAGATGGCCAGGCAGACCAGCAGGTTGCACAGCACGCCGCGGAAGAACAGCTCGGTGGTGGTCTCGGCGGCCTTGTGCTCGATCATCGAGGCGATGGTGGCGCCGGCGTTCGTCGAGGGGCCGAGCGCGCCGGAGAAGTGCACGAGCGCCGCGAACGCCATCGCGCCCAGGAAGTTGCCCACCATGCAGAACAGCAGCGTCGAGGCGGCGCGGCCCCAGGGGATCGCCCCGCGGAGGGCGCCTTGCGTGAGGATCATCATCGCCGAGGTCGCGAGCTCGCCGCCAGCCACGACGACGATGGTCAGCGCGACGCCGAACACGAGGCCCTGCACCAGCGGCGCCCACGGCGATCCCGCCACGGCGAGCGGGCCGCCGGCGGTGGTCATGATGACCACGCCGATGCCGATGTACGCGCCGGCCAGCATCGCGTGCACCAGGTAGACGGCGGGGGTGCGGGTGAGCTGCGTCTTCTTGCGGGCCGCCGCGTCGTGCTGGTCGAGCGCCTCGGAGATGCTGAGCATGGTGCTAAGCCTGCTGGCGCCCGAGGCGCTGTTCATGGGACGAAAGCCCGGTCGGCCCGATCACTGTGCCGCCCGGGCCGCCTGCTCCACGGCTGCCGCGACCACCGCCGTCACGTCCGGGTGGAAGACGCTCGGCACGATGTAGGTCGGGTTCAGCTCCTCGTCGCGCACCACCGACGCGAGCGCCTGCGCCGCGGCCAGCAGCATCGACTCCGTGATCCGGTGGGACTGCGCGTCCAGCAGCCCGCGGAACAGCCCCGGGAACGCGAGCACGTTGTTGATCTGGTTCGCGAAGTCGGACCGCCCCGTGCCGACCACGGTGGCGTGCAGGGCCGCCGCCTCGGGCTCGATCTCCGGTCGCGGGTTCGCCAGCGCGAACACGATCGAGTCCGGGGCCATCGTCGCCACGTCGTCGCCGTCGATGACGTCCGGCGCCGAGACGCCCACGAACACGTCGGCCCCGGCCAGCGCCCCCCGCAGCGTGCCCTCCACCCCGCGGGGGTTCGTGTGCGCGGCCGTCCAGGCGAGCTCAGGCGTCAGGCCAGGCCGACCGGTGTGGACCACGCCGTCGATGTCCGCCACCACCACGTCGCGGGCCCCGGCGGCGAGCAGCAGCTTGAGCACCGCGGTGCCCGCCGCGCCCGCGCCGGACAGCACGATCCGCACGTCGGGCAGCTTCTTCTCCACCACCCGCAGCGCATTCGTCAACGCCGCCACCACCACGATGGCCGTGCCGTGCTGATCGTCGTGGAAGACCGGGATGTCCAGCCGCTCCCGCAAGCGGCGCTCGATCTCGAAGCAGCGCGGCGCGGAGATGTCCTCGAGGTTGATGCCCGCGAACACCGGCGCGATGGCGCACACCGTCTCGACGATCTGGTCGATGTCCGTGGTGTCCAGCGCGATGGGGAACGCGTCGATGTCGGCGAAGCGCTTGAACAGCACCGCCTTGCCCTCCATCACCGGCAGCGCCGCCAGGGGGCCCAGGTCGCCGAGGCCCAGCACCGCTGTGCCGTCGGTGACCACCGCGACGGTGTTGCGCTTGATGGTCAGGCGGCGGGCGTCCTCCGGATGGGCGGCGATGGCCTCGCACACCCGCGCGACCCCCGGCGTGTAGGCCATCGACAGGTCGTCGCGGTTGCGCAGCGGCACCTTGGACTCGACTGACAGCTTGCCGCCCAGGTGCAGCAGGAACGTGCGGTCGCTGACACGCTCCACCGTCACGCCGTGCAGCATCCGCAGCGCCTCGACGATGTCCGAGGCATGAGCCTCCCCGCGTGTCGCGCACGTCACGTCGACGGTGATGCGCTCATGGCCCGACGCCGTCACGTCGAGCGCCGTGACGATGCCGCCCTCGCGCTCGATCGCCGTGGTGAGCTCGCTGACCGCCGTCGGGCGGGCCTCCACCTGGAGGCGGGCGGTGATGGACGACGAGACGCTGGGCGCGGCAACCATGGCGCACAGTGTGGCCTGGACCACGTCGAGGCGCCCACGGCGACACCCGGACGGCCCGCCGTAGGGTGGGCGCGTGGCGCGAGCAGCAGTGACGGAGACCGGTCCGGACCCCCTGGCGGGGATCGCGACGCTGCCCGGCGTCCCGCAGGCGGTGGAGGCTGCGCGCGTGGCCTGCGAGGAGCTGCGCTGGCATGAGGCGTACCGGCGGCGGTGGCGCGGAGTGCGGGCCGAGGCGACGGTGCGCAGCGCGCGCGCCAGTGCCGCGCTCGATGGAGCCCGCGTGCCGCTCGACGTGCTCCGCGCGATGGTGACGGGCGCCGAGCCGGGTGGCGGCCATGAGCGCCTCGTCGCCCATGGGGCCCTCCGGGCGGGCGCCCGGACCGAGGCGCTGATGCCCGATCTCGGGGCGCGCGGGGCCGCGCGGGTGCCGCCGTTCGGCCAGCTCGTGGCCGGTCTGCACAGTGCGGCGGGCGCCGGTTGGCTGGCCGACGACGCGCTGGGGCGGCTGCGGGTGGACCAGGCCCCCCAGGACCTGCGCGGGCTGGGGCCGGCGCTGACGGGCTCAGAGCTCGCGGCGCGGCTGAGCCTGCTGGGCGAGGTGGTGCTGACCACCGACGCTCCGGCGCTGGTGGTCGCGGCCGTCGTGCACGGCGAGCTCCTCACCCTGCGGCCCTTCGCCGCCGGCAACGGCGTGGTGGCCCGGGCGACAGCCCGGCTGCTGCTCACCAGTCGTGGGCTCGACCCGACCGGGTCGGTGGTCCCCGAGGCGTCGTGGGCGCCAGCGGCGAACCCGTACCTCGCGGCGGCCGCGGGCTTCGCCACCGGCTCCCCTGAGGGCGTGGCGCAGTGGGTGCAGGTGTGCGCGCAGGGAGTCGTGGCAGGGGCTGGCGAGGCGCGGGAGATCGCTGACGCGGTGCTGGCGGGGCGGCTGACGGCCTGAGGCGGCGCTGCGGGCCGGTGGATGCGGTGGTCCAGTGCGGGCACCGAACAACGGCGCCCTCGCGGACGCCGTTGCCGAACGGATGACGTGGGAGGTATCAGGCGTGCACAGTGATTGTCGCTACGGGGCAAGCCCGGTCGACATGTCCGTACGGGGACAGTTCGCGCGTGGGTTCCCTCACGTCATTCTGTTGTGAGTCCTTGGTACTCCTGGTCGGCTCGGGAGTTCAAGGGACACGTCGCTTTTGCGCGTGTTGCCAGCATCTGCGGGTCATATCGCGGATCCGATGTCCGCATTCCGGACATCAGCGGCGGCGTCGGGCCCTGACCACCAGGCGCCAGGCCAGCAGGGCGGCCCCGAGCAGCGCGATCGCGCCCGTCACCGCCACCGTCGAGCGGCCCGGCCGCAACAGGGCGTGCAACGCGACGGGCCGGGTGAACGTCAGCACGTCCCAGCCCTCTTGCGCCGCCAGCCTGCGCAGCGCCCGATCGGGGTTCACCGCCGACGCGTTCCCCACGGCGCCGAGCATCGGGGCGTCCGTGATCGAGTCCGAGTACGCGTAGCTCGCCGCCAGGTCGTAGCCGTGCCGCACCGCGAGCTCACGGATCGCGGCCTCCTTGTGCGGGCCGTACGCGTAGAAGTCGATCTCGCCCGTGTACCGGCCGTCGGCCACGCCCATCTGGGTGGCGATCACGTGGTCCGCGCCGAGCAGCGCCGCGATGGGGCGCACCACCTCGCCGCCCGAGGCCGAGACGATGACCACGTCTCGCCCCGCCGCGTGGTGCTCCTCGATCAGCGCCACCGCCTCCGCGTACACAGCCGCGTCGATCGACTCGTGCAGGGTCTCCTCGACGATCGAGGAGACCAGCGCGACGTCCCAGCCGGTGACCATGCGGGACAGCTCCCGGCGCAGGCGCTCCGTCTGATCGGCGTCCGCGGCGCCCACGAGGTAGAAGAACTGGGCGTACGCGGTGCGCAGCACCGCCCGTTTGGTCAGCAGGCCGCCCGCCAGGAACGGCCGGGAGAAGGCCGTGGCCGATGACGTGGCGATGATCGTCTTGTCGAGGTCGAAGAACGCGGCGGCGCCGGGGCGCGGGGCTGCTCCTGCGCGCGGGGCAGTGCCCGCCGGCTCCGTGACCATCGTTCCTCCCTCGACGCGGCCGAGCCTAATGGGACGCGCGACGCTGCGCCCCACCCCCAGGCGCGTGGCGGACGCGAATCCCCACCCCCGGCCGGGGCGGCAGGCATGGGCCGGGCGGTCCTCGGCGACAGTCGGCGGCGGGAAAGCCTGGACGGCGGGTCGCTGCCCAGCGTCAGCCGCCGCCGGCCGCCCCCAGCCGCCGCTGGCCGACAGATGGAGACCGACATGCGATGGACGCCTGGAAGCTCGAGCGCGGGTGTCCTCGGCGTGGTGGGCGCGCGGGGCGGCGTCGGCGCGTCGACGCTGGCCGCGGCCCTCGCGCACCGTCTCGCCCGCACAGCCCCCACCTGCCTCGTCGACCTTGAGGAGGCCGGCAGCGGGATCGACGTCCTCGTCGGCCTCGAGGAGTCAGGAGGACTGCGCTGGCCAGACCTCGCCGACGCCCGCGGAACCGTCTCCGGCGACGAGCTGGCGGCCCTGCTGCCCCGATGGGGCGGATGCGCGGTGCTCAGCGCCGACCGCGCCCGGCCCGGCCCGCCGCCCGCCGACGCGGTCGCCGACGTGCTCGCCGCCCTCGCCGAGCAGCACGCCCAC
>JAEWEI010000217.1 GCA_023389545.1 Actinomycetes bacterium
ACCTGCTCCCCCTCGTCGAGGTCGGCTCCGACGGGGTGGGGACCACCGGGTTCCAGCTCCGCTGGGCCGAGGACCACCTCACCGCGTACATGCAGGTGGCCGACGCCACCGACGACGGCGCGGACGACACCGTGGACCTGTTCGCCGGCGACACCGCTGTGACCGTCGCGCGCGACGGCAGCGGCACAGCGGGCGACAGCGCCGTGGTCCGCAGCACCGCCACCGGGTACACCGCGGTGGTGCGCCTTCCCGCCTCCGTGCTCGCCCAGGGCTCGACAGTCCCGTTCGACCTGCGGGTCAGCGACGGGTCCACGGGCGGCAAGCTGTCCTGGAACGACCTGTCCCACGGCCAGGAGGACGGCTTGCGCCGCGGGGTCGTCACGCTCGTCGAGCCGGTCGGCCTCATCGAGGCGCCGCACGCCGCCGTCGCCCCCGTCATCGACGGCGTGGTGGACGACGTGTGGGCGTCGGCCGCGACCGTCCACACCGGCACGCTGGTGGAGGGCGAGCTCGGGGCCACTGCCGACGTGTCGCTGCTGTGGCGGGAGGGCACGCTCTACGCGCTGTTCCAGGTCACCGACGACGAGCTCGACGCAGGCGGCACCAACGCCTGGGAGCAGGACTCCGTCGAGGTGTTCCTCGACCCGGCCAACGCGAAGGCGGGCGCCTTCCAGCCCGCCGACGGCCAGTACCGGATCAGTTACTCGAACGCCGTCTCGGTGAGCGGGGACCTGGACGTCATCGGCGACAACCTGACCAGCGCCACAGCCGTCACCGACACCGGCTACCTGGTCGAGGCGGCGCTCCTGCTGGAGAACCCCGTCGAGGCGGGCGGGTTCGTCGGCGTCGACTTCCAGGTCAACGACGCCGCCGCAGGCGTCCGCACCGGCGTGGTGACCTGGACCGACCCGACAGGCCGGTCCTACCAGAACACCTCGCGGTGGGGCGTCGCCCAGCTCCTGGCGCCGGTGGTCGAGCCGGAGCCCGAGCCGGCAGTCACCCTGGACCGTCGCGTGGTCCGGGCCGGCGAGAAGGTCACCGCCCGGGTCAGCGGCTTCACGCCCGGCAGCACCGTGACCGTCACGTTGCAGTCCGCGAAGGGCGGCAAGCACGCCCCGAAGCCCGTGCGGCTCGGCCAGGTGAAGGTCGGCGCCGACGGGGCGGCAGTCGCCGCGTTCGTGGTGCCGCGGAGCGTCGCCGCCGGTCCGTACTCGCTGATCGCCGCCTCACGCGACGTGCTGGCGCAGGAGCGGCTGATCGTGACCCCCGCGAGCAAGGGGCACGGCAACGGGCACGGCCACGGCCCTGGACACGGTCCGGGCAACGGCAAGGGTCAGGGCCCCGGGAAGGGGCACGGCAACGGCAAGGGCTGACCTCGCACGCCCCGTGTTGCTGACCTGACCCCGTGAACCCGCGGCGCCGGCAGGATCGTCTCCTGCCGGCGCCGTGCGGCTGTCCGGGGCGCAGCCGCGCCGACCGGGCGGGTCCGGCCGCCTCAGCTCTTGTCGGCGCCAGGGACCTTGCCGGTGACGTCGTCGTACGTCTGCTCCCCCGGCAGCTCGGAGGTCTCGTAGACGAGTCGCACGACGCCCGCCGGGTAGGCCTCCGAGTGCAGCAGTCGGAGCGGGTAGATCGGCTGGCCCTCGTCGAACAGGCGCTCGCCGTGCCGTGCCGCGACGGGGTGCACGAACAGGCGCAGCTCATCGAGCAGCCCAGCGGCGAGGAGCTGGCGCACCACAGTGATGGAGCCGGGGATGAGGATCTTGTCGACGCCCTCCTCGGCGGACAGGGCGCGCACCGCCTCGACGAGGTCACCCTGGATGGCCTCGGCGTTCCGCCATCCCAAGTCCTGATCGCCCCGCGTCACGACGACCTTGCGCATGTCGCCGAGCTCCGCCGCGAAGGCGGCGTCCTCCCCGCCCGCGGTCTCCCGCTCCGGCCAGGCGCCCGCGAAGCTCTCGTACGTGCCGCGGCCGATCAGCAGCACGTCGACGTCCTTGTAGTCCTCCCCCACCCCGGCGCCCATGGCCGCGTCGAAGTAGGGGAAGTGCCACGCGGGGTCGATCTCGACGACGCCATCGAGCGAGCTGAACAGGGTGGAGACGATCTTCGCCATCGGGCCCTCCGGTGTTCGCGGGCCCGCACGGCACGGGCGCTCCCCACGATCAGACCGCATCGGGCCCGCGAAGTCATCGGGTGGCGGGCGGCTACTTCACCGCGCCGCCCAGCGCCCCGGCGGCGATGTACCGCTGCGCGAACACCAGCAGGATGATCGCCGGGATGGAGGAGATGACGGCGGTGGCCATGACCGGCCCCCAGCTCTGCACGTTCCCCTCGAGGTAGTCGTAGATGCCCAGGGTGATGGGCTTGACCGCGTCGCCGGTGGTCAGCGTCACCGCGAAGATGAAGTCGCTCCACGCGAAGAGGAAGCTGAACAGCCCGGCGGTGATGATCGAGTTCCGGCTGACCGGCACCACGATCGACCAGAAGGCCCGGAAGTGCCCGGCGCCGTCGACGCGCGCCGCCTCGACGAGCGACGGCGGGATGGCCCGCATGAACGCGCTCATGATGAGGATCGCGAAGGGGATCGAGTGCGTCGCGTCGGCCAGCACGAGGCCGACGATCGAGTTGAGCAGCCCCAGGTCGTTGAACAGCGTGTAGAGCGAGTTCGCGATGACGATGCCGGGGATCATCTGCGCGATGAGCAGCGCGAACACGAAGATCGCGATGCCCCGCAGGCGGAACCGGGCGAGCGCGTACGCGGCCGGGGTGGCGATCACCAGCGACACGACAACCACGCCGAGGGCGACGAGCAGGCTGGTGACCAGGTTGTCCGTCTGCTGGCTGAACGCCCGCTCATACCCGGCGAGCGTGGGCTGCGTGGGGAAGAACGAGCTGTTGGCGGCCGTTCCGCCGCCCTGGAATGACGTGTTGATCATCCAGTAGACGGGGAACAGCATGAACGCGAGGAGGACGAGCCCCACCACGGTGGACGGGAGCTGCCTGACGATGCTCGTCTGCTTCATGACCAGCCTTATTCGTCGACCGCGCGACGGTTGACGCGCAGGTAGATGAGGGCGAACACGAGGGACACCACGATCAGGATGTTGCTGACCGCCGCCCCGGTGCCGAAGGAGAACTCCTGGAACGACCGGTGGTACGAGTCGGTCGCCAGGGTCTGGGTCGAGTTCGCGGGGCCACCCCGCGTCAGCCCGAGGATGATGTCGAGGACCTTCAGCGTGTAGATCACGCCGAGGACGAGCACCACGTTGACCACGGGGCGCAGGCTCGGCCAGGTGATGTGCCGGAACGCCTTGAACCCGGTCGCGCCGTCGAGCGACGCGGCCTCGTACTGCTCCTCGGGAATGTCCTGCAGCCCGCTGTACAGCAGGGTGACGTTGAACGGGATCCCCAGCCACACGTTCACCAGCACCACTGACAGGAGCGCGATGTCCGGGTCGGCGAGCCACGGGATCGGGCTCGAGGTGAGGTGTAGCGCCTGGAGCACCTGGTTCAGCACGCCGCTGTCCTGGTCCAGGATCCACTTCCACACCGAGGTGGAGGCGATCACCGGCAGGAGCCACGGGAGCAGCAGCATGGAGCGCATCACGTTGTTCAGCGGGAATTTCCGCTTGAAGAACAATGCGAATGCCAAGCCGATGCCGAATTGGCCGATGATCGACCCGACGGTGAACAGCACCGTGTTCGTCACCGTCATGCCGAAGATGTTGCTGTTGAACACCTCGACGTAGTTGTCGAGCCCGACCCAGGGCGCCTCGCCGGTGAAGAACGTGCGCGTCGAGTAATCCTGGAATGCCATCACGAAGTTCTTCGCGACGGGATACCCGAAGAAGACCACGACGTAGATCAGGGCGGGGGCGAGGAACAGCCACTGCGCCGTCGACTCTCTGCGGCGTGCGCGCTTCCTGGCGCCCTGTGGGCTCAGGGCGCCCGTGGCCGGGTCGACGGCGGCAGTGGTGCTCATCTCAGATCCGATCCCGTTGTGCAGATGGTGCGGATGGTGCGATCACGCGGGCTCAGCCGGCGGCCTGCGCCCACGCCTCCTCGGGCGTCGACTTGTCGGTCAGCGCGAGCTGCACCGCGGTGTAGATCTGCGTGGCGGCGGCGGGCCAGTCCTCGCCGAGGAGGGCCGTGCGCGAGCGCGCGGTCTGCACCGTCTCGGCGAACGCCGCGACGAGCGGGTTCTCCGTGGCAGCCTGCTCGGCCATCGCGCTGTCGGAGGGCACGGCGCCGCGGCGGGTGGCCATGGCGAGCTGGTTCTCCCCCTCGATGACGCACGCGACGAGCTTGCCAGCGGCGGCCATCCGGTCCTTGTCCCCGGTCTGCGGGATGGTGAACGTCTCGCCGCCGAGCGGGGCGACGACGGCATCCCCCGCGTTCGGGACGGGGATCGGCACGGAGTCGAAGTTCAGGCCCTCGGCCGCCGTGAGGCTCGGCATGTTCCAGGGGCCGTTGATCATCATGGCGGCCTTGCCGGCGATGAACTGGTCATTCACGTCGTTCTGCGACCAGCCCACGACGCTCGCGGACGCGGAGCCGTCCGCGACCAGGCTGTCGACGAATGCGAGCGCCTCGGCTGCCTCGTCGCTGGTCAGGTCGTCCTCGTCGGCGCCGTTGCTCCACAGGAACGGCAGGAACTGCCAGGTGCCCTCGAAGCTGTTGGCCGCGCTGAACGCGATGCCGTAGCGGCCGTCGGCGGTCAGCGCCGCCGCGGCCGCGCTGAGCTCGTCCCACGTCGTCGGGGGCTCGATACCCGCCTCGGCGAGCATGTCGACGTTGTAGAAGAGCCCGAGCGAGTTGACGATCGGGGCGATGCCGTAGAGGTCCCCCTCGTAGGTGCCGGCGGACAGGACGCCCTCGGGGAAGCCCTCGCCGGTGATCCCGTGGTCGGCCAGCGGCGAAAGCGCGCCGGAGGCGGCGATCTGCTGGACATCGGGGTTGTCGAGCATCAGCACGTCGGGGAGCGTCTTGGACGAGGCCTGCTGCAGCACCGTCGCGATCAGGCCGGAGCCCGCGACGTGGTTGGAGGTGACAGTGACGCCGATCTCGGCGGCGCACGCCTGGTAGATCTCGTCGTAGATCGGCGCGCTGTTCTCGGACATCGTGTCCGTGAGCGTCAACGCGATGTCGCCGCTGTCCGAGGATCCGCCGCCTGCGCACGCCGTCAGCGCGAGCGCGGCCAGGCCCGCCGTCGCGCCCAGGGAGATCATTCGAGATCGGTTCATGACTCCAGCTCCTTTGCCAGTCATTCAAGTTCGAGGGCGGGCCCACAGTGCCGATGAACGACACGAAGACCTCCCGGCCCGGCTGTCCGCAGTCGACCCCGCACGCATTGCGCCGCTGGTGGTAAACCGGTTTGCGCATTGACCTGGGAGCCGCCGTGAGTGGCGAGAGTACGCACGGCTCGCGGCGACTGTCAAAGCGGTTTACCTCCTGTCTATGATGGGCTCCGACACCGACCAATGACGGACGAGGAGGCGGCATGGCCACCATGCGCGAGGTTGCCCGGCACGCGGGCGTGTCCATCGCCACCGTGTCGTTCGTCGTCAACGGGACCAAGCCGGTCTCCGCGGCGAC
>JAEWEI010000264.1 GCA_023389545.1 Actinomycetes bacterium
TGCCGCCGCTGCTGCGCGAGCGGAGGATCAACGGCAGGGACGCCGGATTCGCCACCGAGCTCGCCTATGGGGCGCTGCGCCTGCAGGGCCGCTACGACGCGATCATCGAGCAGTGCGCCGCGCGGCCCGTCGACGCGATCGACGCCCCCGTCTTGGACGTGCTCCGCCTGGGCGCCCACCAGCTCCTCGGGATGCGGGTGCCCGCCCATGCCGCGGTGTCGGAGACGGTGGGGCTGGCCCGGCAGCAGGTGGGCGCGGGCGCCGCGCAGTTCGTCAACGCGGTGCTCCGGGCCGTCAGCAAGGAGCCGCTCGACGTGTGGCTCGAGCGCATCGGCGACGCTGCCGACCCTGCGGGCGACGCGCCGTTCGAACGGCTTGCCGCCGTGGAGAGCCATCCTGCCTGGGTGGTGCGCGCCCTGCGTGAGGCGTTGGCAGCGCACGGGCGCCCCGCCGACGAGATCGATGCGCTGCTCCGCGCCGACAACGACGCGCCGCGGGTGACCCTTGTCGCGCGGCCGGGGCTGGCCACCGCCGAGGAGGTCGTCGCGGACCTGCCGGAGGCGCGGGTCGGCCAGTGGGCCCCCACCGCTGTGGTGCTCGACTCCGGCGATCCCGCATCCCTCGCGGCGGTGCGCCGCGGAGCCGTGGGGGTGCAGGACGAGGGCAGCCAGCTCACCGCGCTGGCGTTGGCCGAGGCGCCCGTCGTGGGACGGGACGAGCGCTGGCTCGACCTGTGCGCAGGGCCTGGCGGCAAGGCGGCGCTGCTCGGCGCCCTGGCGGCGGTCCGCGGCGCCCGGCTGGTCGCCAACGAGGTTCAGCCGCATCGGGCCCGGCTCGTGGAGCGCTCCCTGGCCGCACTGCCCGCTGGCGCCGTCGAGGAGGTGCGCGTCGGTGACGGGCGTGCGGTCGGCGAGCAGGAGCCGGCGTCTTACGACCGCGTGCTCGTGGACGCCCCGTGCACCGGGCTCGGCGCGCTGCGCAGGCGCCCCGAGGCGCGGTGGCGGCGCAGCCCGGCGGACCTAGCGGGCCTCGGCGAGCTGCAGCGCGCGCTGCTCGGGTCCGCGCTCCAGGCGGTGCGCGTCGGCGGTGTCGTCGCGTACGTGACGTGCTCCCCGCACCTGGTGGAGACCCAGCTCGTGGTCAAGGACGCGGTGCGCGCGGCCCGCAAGGCCGGCCTGGAGGTCGAGGTCCTCGACGCGCGAGAGCCGATGCGCCGGCTCGCGCCGCGGATCGACCTCGCGGACCGCACGGACGTGCAGCTCTGGCCGCACGTGCACGGCACGGACGCGATGCATCTGACGCTGCTGCGCCGCGTGGGCTGAGCACCAGCGCGCCCTCGCCCGGCGGGGCGCAGGCACGCCGATACCCTGGTCAGGTGGCCGCACTGATCAGTCCCAGCATCCTGTCCGCCGATTTCGCGAACCTCGAGCGCGACCTGGCGGTGATCCGCGACGCCGACTACGCGCACGTCGACGTGATGGACAACCACTTCGTCCCGAACCTCACCCTGGGCCTGCCGGTGGTGCGCCGGATCGTCGAGGTGTCGCCCGTGCCGATCGACGCGCACCTGATGATCGAGGACGCCGACCGCTGGGCGCCGCTGTACGCCGAGGCGGGCGTCGCGTCGGTCACGTTCCACGCGGAGGCCTCGCAGGCGCCCGTCCGGCTGGCCCGGGAGCTCCGGTCGCAGGGGGTGCGCGCGTCAGTGGCGCTGCGGCCCGCCACACCCGTGGAGCCCTTCCTCGACCTGCTGGACGAGCTCGACATGATCCTGGTGATGACGGTGGAGCCCGGGTTCGGCGGCCAGGCGTTCATCGAGGGCACCCTCGCGAAGATCCGCCGGGCGAGGGCCGCGATCGACGCGAGCGGCGCGCCCACCTGGATCCAGGTCGACGGCGGCGTCTCCCGGGACACGATCGGCGCCATCGCCGCGGCCGGGGCCAACTGCTTCGTGGCGGGCTCCGCTGTGTACGGGGCGCCCGACCCCGCCCAGGAGATCGCCGTGCTGCGCGGGCTCGCCGACGACGCGAGGGCGGGGCACAGCGCCTGACGCCCAGCGTCCGGGCGGCCTGACACGGGGAGTGCCCCGTGTGGCATCATCGTTGACAGAACGCACACACGTGCTCCGGGGTCGGTGTAATTCCGAGCCGGCGGTGACAGTCCGCGACCCGGGCGCTCCTCACAGGGCGTCCGGTTGACCTGGTGGAATTCCAGGACCGACGGTGAAAGTCCGGATGGGAGGAGACGTGGCGGTGCGCGCCCGCACGGGCGCGTCCCGTGGGATCCGGACGCCTTGACGGGCGTCCCCTCCCGCAAGCCCCCGGAGCCTTCAGCGGCACGGGAGGCGACGATGGACCAGGCGGATGAGGCGCTGCGGCGCGCGATGGCGCGCGCCCTCGAGCTGGCGCGTCGCGGTCCTGCCCACGGCCCCAACCCGCGCGTCGGCTGCGTGCTGCTGAGCGCTGCGGGCGAGGTTCTGGGGGAGGGGTGGCACCGTGGCGCCGGGACCCCGCATGCCGAGGTCGCGGCCCTCGACGAGGCCCGCGAGCGCGGCGCCGACGTCCGAGGCGCGACGGCTGTGGTGACCCTGGAGCCGTGCGACCACACCGGCCGCACCGGCCCGTGCTCCCGCGCCCTCCTCGACGCCGGCGTCGCC